>JBBRXW010000222.1:0-4306 GCA_038238295.1 Flavobacteriales bacterium
CCATTGTGGCGGTAAGATTCACGGCGGATGTCCATGATGGAGCGGGCCAAACCTGCGCCATTAAGTGAATTGGTAAAAACAGTAGTAAGAGTCTTAAGTGTTTCATACGTCCGGTTTTATTTTGCATTTAAAATCTCTGTCAGCACCTGCCCTTCCGTTGCATTGGGAAAGGTAATACTCATTTTTTGGGCGATTGTCGGGGCGATTTCTGTAATAACTTTCCGGTCGTGTGTTTCACCCGGTTTGATATTCCAGCCGAAGAAAATAAGCGGCACGTGCGTATCGTAGGAATAGGTGGTACCGTGTGAGGTTCCGGTCGGGCCATATTCGATGTAACCAGGTTTGTCTAAGATCACTAAATCTCCGTCTTCAACCGGGTCATAACCGCGTGCAATGCAATGCAAATGATAATCGTTGCCGTTGTCGGCTAAAATTTCTTCTTCAGAATACACCCGTTTCACTTGTTCCTGTGTCATCAAATAGTCTTTAAAAGCTTGTTTCACTTTCGACAGATCAAGTGCTTTGGTTTTGATTTTATCTTTATCGAGAAAAAGATTGAAACTCGAATAATTCAATACTAAATCTTCGCCGAAACTATCAGTAGAAAATTTTCGCAATCCTTTCGAGATATCCTTTCCTTCCACATTAGTGACATTGTATTTGTTGTCCTTTAAATACTGAACGTTTTCGGCACCGGCATGATCGGCCGTCAGGAACAACAAGTAATTTCCTTTACCCACCGATTTATCGAGGTAATTTAAAAAGTCCGCTATGGTTTCATCTAATCGCAAATAGGTATCCTGCAACTCCATAGAACGCGGTCCGAGTTGATGACCCACATAATCCGTCGAAGAAAAACTCACTGCCAGGAAATCGGTAATTTCATCCTTTCCTAATGCTTCCTTTTCGATGGCTTTTTTTGCAAATTCTTCGAGCAGATTGTTCCCGAAAGGTGTCGAACGGATAACGCCTGCGTCATTTTTCTCATACATACTTTTCAAATCGTAGGGAAATACCGGTCTGTCACTTTTATACAATTTCCCTTCATATGGATTATCATCAGGCAAACTTTCGTTGTAAGTGGCGATCGGTTTGAGAAGTTCCCAATTTTTACTGAGATACGGAAGATAATGCTTTTCATTGTTGAATTCCGTCACCCAATCCGGCAAAGCAGTGCCATAAAAACTACTCGAAATGAAGTTTCCAGTTTTGCTATACCAGAATGCCCAGTTGGCGAAATGCCCGGCAGGAAGAATTGCGCCACGGTCTTTGAGGCTCATGCCGATGACCTTCCCTTTGAAGTTCGTCGATAATCGCAATTCGTCAGTAATCGTCGTAGCCTGAAGATTTTTAGGTGACATCGCTCCTTCCTCTTTAGTTCCATTTCCTAATGTCTGAACGGCACTGTCATCAGTGCAATACCTTTCTTTACCCAGTTTTCTGCTAAACCATTCATTACCGACAATACCATGGATGGCCGGCGTAGTTCCGGTGTATATCGAAGCATGTCCTGGAGCGGTATAGGTTGGCATATAATTGTAATGTGTGTTCTGAAAGGTATACCCGTCTTTCATCAATCGCCTGAAGCCATTATCGGAAAAATCATTGGAGAAACGGTAGAGGTATTCCATTTTCATTTGGTCGACCACAATGCCCACTACTAATTTGGGCCTTTGCTGCTGCGCAAAAAGAGAGGATACCAGCAACAGGAAAGTATAGTGTACTATTTTTTTCATAGCCTTCAATTCGCTGATTGAGAATATTTGTAAGTACAATTATATATCTCTTATTACTTATAAATAGCACTGAAAATAGAATAGTTCACTTTATGCAGTTTCAATTCTATAGTCAGTAAACAAAAATTGCCACTATCCCTAGTGGCATTTTTCCCCAATTATTAACTATTTCAAAATTATAAATTCGCAACGTCGGTTGATGGCATGTTCCTGTTCGGTGCAGGTGGTTCCACATTTTACTAAAGGCACGGTTTCGCCATATCCTTTAGACCGTAGTCGTTTTCTTTTGATACCATTATTCACGAGGTACTCCAATGTCGAAGCCGCTCGTTTGTTAGAAAGCATGATGTTATACGTGAAGGAAGCGCGGGAATCGGTATGCGCACCTAACTCAATTTCCATTTCAGGATATTTTTTCAATAGGCCGACAAGCACGTTTAAAATTCGGGCCGCATCATCCTTGATATCCCATTTGTTCAAATCGAAATAAATATTTTCTAGGACGATTTCTACTCTTCCATCCTGGCGTTTGGTGATAATCTCTTCGGCATCATCATAACATTCCATGAATAATTCGATGGTATAGCGCAGCTTTCCGTCTTCATTAGTCGTAAATTCTTCGCTATGCGGGATATAGAAATCCTTCATCGCTTCGATGCGGTACTTTTTGTTAGGTTCGGTAGCAAAAACATAATCTGCTTCAGCACCAACAACCATCTGCCCTATTAAGATATTGTTTTCATCATAGAGAGAAACCAAAGTTCCCGGCAATAGGTTCTGCGTGTTTTTATCTTTCACTTCGCCTTCTACAACGAAACGTTCTTCGTTTTCACTACGGGTAAAACTATATAAGTTATCGCCGCTTTTTCGGTTGGAAGAAAAGTAACCGAGGTTCTTTTTTTCATCGACAACATAACTGAAATCATCGAAATTGCTGTTGATGGTTTCCCCGAGATTGACCGGTTTGGCAAATTCACCTTGGTACGATTTGCTCATAAAGATATCGAGGCCGCCCATGCCCTGATGGCCGTCGGAAGCGAAGTATAGCAAGGTTCCGTCGTTCGAGATTTCAGGAAATTGCTCCCGATGTATCGTGTTGATTGCTTTGCCTAAATTGACCGGTGTTCCGTAGCTTCCGTCATCATTGACATCGACAACAAAAATATCAAAAGAACCAATGGTTCCCGGCATATCGCTCGAGAAATAGAGTTTCTTTCCGTCTTTGGTCAATACCGGATGTTCGGTAGAATAAAAATCACTGCAGAATGGCAGTGGCTGAATGTTGGTCCATTTGCCATCTTTAAATTCTGCTTTATAAATTTTAATATTGGCGATCTTTTCATTTCCAATTTTTACTTTCTTATCATTGGTTCTGCTAAAATACATGATGTGACCATCTTTACTGAACGTCGCATTACTTTCATGCGTTTTGGTATTGATTTCTTTCGGGAAAGGTTCGATATTGGTCAGCAACCCTTTAGAATCGACATCGGCACTGAACAAATCGAGGTATGGTTTATCATTCCATCCAAACGATTTACTATCGGCATTCCGCAACGATGCGAAGGCCACTTTATCGCCATAAAATGACATTCCGAAATCGCCATTGGAAGTATTCTTCGCCATCGGCTGCACTACATAATTGAATGGCACGTTGGTCTTGAGGTTGTTAATAAATTTCTGTGTGCTTACGTTATATTTGAGGTACTTGCTCATGATGGCATCGGCCTTTTCATACTCGGCAACACCTAATAAAGCATGCGCGTATCTAAAATAATATTCCTGTTCGATCGTGTCTTTATGCGTCACAAACAGTTTCCCGTACGCCCGAACCGCATCTTTCATCTGTGAGTTATTGTAATAACAGTCGCCCAGATTCTGCAATACCAATTGGTTTGGATCTTCGAACTGCTCGTACATTGCCGCTGCCTTCACATACGATTTCTTTTCGAATAGGGAATTCGCCTTTTTTAGGCTTCCCTTTTGCGCAAAGAGCGCGGCGCTGAAGCAAAATATAAAAAGTATATAGTAGTATTTTTTCATCTTTATCTTTTTAGAAGAACCTTGGTGATTTTTCGTAACCTTTTGATGCCATGTTGGAAGTATCTAAATCAAATAATATAAATATTTCGTGTGACCCAGAATTGAATTTCCCTAAGTTGGTTAGCGTATAATCATACGAATATCCGATGCGTAGATTTGGAGTGATACTGAAAGCAGCCAATGCACTCACAGCATCATTGATGCGATAACCAGCACCCAATTCGAATTTGTTATTGAATAAAAAGTTCGCCGTCAAATCAACCGACAATGGCGCACCGGAAACTCCTTTGGTCATGAACGCTGGTTTGAATTTCAGGTTCGGGTTCAAATCAAAAACATAACCTCCCGTAAAGAAATAATGTATGGCTTCGATTCCGGTGGTCTTAACACCGTCTTTTTCTTCGAGGTGTTTGTTCGACAAAAAGTTCGGAACAGAGAATCCAAGATAATAATGATCGCTAAAATAATACGCACCGGCACCGACATTTGGAAAGGCCTTATTGACGTTTTCAGAAAATGCTGGATCC
>JBBRXW010000223.1:0-4286 GCA_038238295.1 Flavobacteriales bacterium
CCGCTTGAATATTTTTCCAGACGGTGGTATCAGTCGATTACGAATCTTTGGTAAAATTAGTAAATAGTGGCTACAGGAACGTTTGTATTGTTAGTATTGTATGTAGTGTATTTCAGCATCTTAATAATGCTGGGGTATATGACGTATAAAATGCCCAACTTCTTACAATCTAAACCTTCAGACGACGCAGAAATACGTACCGACAGCCTGAATTATATGTATACCGCAATCCTGATGGCTATTGTCGGAATCCTGGTCAATACCTATATATTCGTAAAGGGTACGCCGCTCGAAAGTCATATGATGGAGTGGCTCAATATTGTCATCCGCCTGATGCATATTACTTTTGGAATTGCATGGATTGGTGCTTCCTTTTATTTTGTATTCCTTGAAAATGCGTTAAATCGAACCGAAGAGGTCCGTGATGAATTGGCTGGAAACCTTTGGGCAGTTCATGGCGGTGGATTTTACTATCTGGAAAAATACAAAGTAGCTCCGAAGACCATTCCAAAGCATTTGCACTGGTTCAAATACGAAGCGTATTTTACGTGGCTTTCGGGTTTTTGTTTGTTGTTTGTCGTCTATTATTTCAATGCTTCGGCACTTTTAATCGATAAGAATGTAATGAATATCAATGCAGCACAGGCCATTTCAATTGGGATTGGTTCCTTTGTTGTCGCCTGGCTACTCTACGATTGGATGTGTAAATCCTTCTTGATAAAAAATCAACTTTTGTTTTCCATTATTGGATTTGCGTTTCTGGTCTTGTTTGCTTGGTTTTATTGCCATGTATTCAGCGCCCGGGCAGCGTATATCCACTTTGGCGCGATGATCGGAAGTATTATGGTCGCCAATGTTTTCTTTGTCATTATCCCCGGACAAAAAGAAATGGTGCGCTGTGCCCGATTGGGAATTCCATTAGATCCAAGCCTGGGAAAAAAAGCGTTGGCCCGTTCGTTACACAACAATTATTTTACATTGCCGGTTTTATTCGTCATGGTCAGCAACCACTTTCCATCGACATTTGGGTATGAATATCCGTGGGTGATTTTGGCGATAATTTCTTTAGGCGCGGCAGGAGTAAAACATTACCTAAATTTAAAAGAAAAACAGCAGCTCAATGTCTGGATTTTACCGGTATCGGTATTTATTTTGTTGGCAGCGTGTTTTATTTCAGCACCAAGTACGAATCCTTATGCATGCAAATCCGAAGTGCCTTTTTCAGAAGTGAATGAAATCGTGCAGAAGCGTTGCATTCAATGCCATTCGAAAACACCGACCGATGATGTCTATAAAACGGCTCCAAACGGCGTGATGTATGACAGTCCGGAAGATATCCAGAAAAAGAAAGATTTGATTATGCAGCGTGTCGTTGTGACGAAAACGATGCCTCAGAATAACAAGACCAAAATCACCGAAGAAGAGCGCAACACCATCCGGTGCTGGATCGACCAAGGTGCCAAATTGAAATAATATGACATTAGCCGATTTTAATAATTTAAATAAGGAACAAGCGGCGGCGCATTTATTTGCTTGCTGTGGTTCGAATAAATGGGTGACATCGATGATGCAGTATTTCCCATTCTTTTCCGAAAAGCAATTGGTGGATCATGCTGCGAAAATCTGGTACGACCACTGCTCTGAAACCGATTGGCGGGAATCGTTTACACACCATCCTAAAATTGGCGATGTCAAAAGCCTGACCGAGAAATTTGCAGGCAAAGAACAAGCCGGTGTAGCGGTGGCAACTGCGACTACGATTGAAGCATTAGCTCAAGCGAACTCGAATTACGAAAACAAATTTGGATTCATTTTTATCGTTTGCGCGACCGGAAAATCTGCCACCGAAATGCTGGCGTTATTGCAGGATCGATTGCAAAATAACATGGAGGAAGAGCTGCATATCGCGATGGGCGAGCAACAAAAAATTTCGATCATCCGTTTCAAAAAATTATTGACGGAAGGCGATTTTCATTTCTTGAAAGTAAGCCAAATCACGACACACGTATTGGATACTGCGGTCGGATTACCTGGAAAAGGCATTTCAATTCGATTGCAAGTGTTGCGAAATAACGTTTGGCAAACCATTGCACAAGGCATTACCAATACCGATGGCAGGATTTCCGATTTATTACCGCAAGAAAAAACAGTAATTGCGGGCACCTATAAAATGGTTTTCGATACCGGAAATTATTATTCGAGAGAAAAAATCAAGACATTTTATCCTATGGTAGAAATTATCTTCAACACTTTCGACGAAACCCATTATCACATACCTTTACTGGTAAATCCATTCGGTTACAGCACGTATCGAGGGAGCTAATAATTCAAAATTTAAATTTAAAATTCAAAATAAAAAAATGACAATTCCTTCCAATAAAAAAGAACAATTGTTCAACAGTTTAAGCAAAGCCAATGCGACTTTCAACGAAATATATCCTGGTGACAGAAGCGAACGCCAGCCTGTGCATACTTTGTATGGTGGCGCGAATCTATTCAAATCTGATGCGCCGATTGCTCTGGGATTACGTGCTTTAGAAATTCTGGAAACCTATGCGCCAAATCATGAAGTTTTCGGAAAAGCATTTGGTTTGACGGGCGGCAATGATTTCAACAAACGCATTTATGATAAAGTAGTCGCAAAATTAAAATCAGAAGCGATCGAAGATTTCCGAATCGATTTTGAAGATGGTTACGGAAATCGGAGTAATGAAGAAGAAGATGCAACCGCCGTAAGCGCTGCAAAAGAAGTGGCAAAAGGGATGAATGACAAGACGCTTTCTCCATTTATTGGTATCCGGATCAAACCGTTTACCGAAGAAATGAAAGAACGTGGATTGCGAACGTTAGATATTTTTATCAGCACCTTAGTGGCAGCAACCGGCGGGAAACTACCGGACAATTTCGTCGTGATGTTGCCGAAAGTTACCATTCCGGAACAACCGGAAACTCTGGCCAATTTCTTTGATATTTTGGAAGAAGAATTGGGAATGGAAAAAGGCGTTTTAAAAATGGAAATGATGGTTGAAACTACTCAAGCAATCATGGATATTAACGGAACGAATCCACTATATCGATTTATAAAAGCCGCCAATGGACGGTGCATTGCCATGCATTTCGGAACCTACGATTATACGGCAAGCTGCAGTATTACTGCTAAATACCAAGAAATGGATCATCCCGTTTGCGATTTTGCACATCATGTTACCAAAGTGGCGTTGGCACATACCGGAATCTGGTTGAGCGATGGCGCGACGAATACGATGCCTATTGGTCCACACCGCGGAGATTTGACACCACAACAAGAAGAAGAAAATAGACAAGTCGTTCATAGAGCGTGGAAAAAAGGCTACGATCACATCCGTCATTCATTATGGAATGGTTATTATCAAGGCTGGGATTTGAATCCGGCCCAATTTCCGATGCGTTATGCGGCAGTTTATGCGTTCTTTTTAGAAAGTTATGACGATGCTGTAGAGCGTTTGAAAACCTTTGTGGAGAAAGCGGCAAGAGCGACTTTGATTGGAGATGTATTTGATGATGCCGCGACTGGACAAGGATTATTGAATTATTTCCTGCGCGCTTTAAATAGTGGGGCGATTACCGAAGAAGAAGTTTTGGCTACTGGATTGACATTGGATGAAATCCGTGGCCGCTCTTTCAAAAAAATATTAGAAAACAGAAAGGCAAAATGATTACTGAAAAACCTATAAAATCATCATTTATTGAAGGGCCGATTTCGGTGGACTTTATAGGAAATGCTATTGCTAAACATCAAAGTAAAACGACTATTGGCGCACACAATATCTTTTTAGGCCAAGTTCGTGCCGATGATATTGATGGGAAAAAAGTGTTAGCGATTGATTATTCCGCTTATAAGGAAATGGCGGAACAAAGCTTTCACGACATACGAGAAGCCGCTTTTGCGAAGTATGACTTGTCGTGTTTGCACATTTATCATAGTTTAGGAATGGTGAAAACCGGAGAAATCTGCCTGTTTGTTTTTGTCTCTGCACCACGACGAAAAGTAGTGTATAAAGCATTGGAGTTTTTGGTAGAAGCCATTAAAGTGAAAACACCAGTTTTTGGAAAAGAGATTTTCGAAGATGCAACCTATTCCTGGAAAAAAAATACGTAACATGGTCGATATCACTACTAAAATAGTCACGCTGCGTACTGCTACTGCTCAAGCCATTGTCAAAGTGGGTTCGGCGGAAACAATGCGTGCTATTCTAGAAAAGACCGTTCCCAAAGGTAATGTTTTGGAAGTGTCGCGAACAGCGGGA
>JBBRXW010000224.1:0-4263 GCA_038238295.1 Flavobacteriales bacterium
GGCCAATCTTACTATAATTCAGATTATGCAGCAAGAGCGTAGTTTCCTTCGCCGTGTAAAGTTTTGAGACATGGATTTACGAGATTTGTCTCCGTTCTCGACGTGCTTACAGTTCAATTCGACTTGCTGTCAAAACCAGTCGACCCCATTCTCCAATGTTATTTTCTTTAGAAGCTGATACCTGCTGTCCGATACAATCTGTCATTGCAAAACGGAACGACCAAACAATTACACTATAACATACTACGTGGTAACAGATTGTTTTGTCAATTCCCGATGACAGGATTTCCACTACCATCAGGGCTAGGGCATTATCTTATCCCAAAAAAATAAAATCAAATTAAGCCGCAAATATACTACAAACAATTGAAGTTATTCCGATGTCAAAGCGTTAAAATTAAAACATACCATCAAACGAATTAGTCTTCGTCATCAAACTGAAAAGGATAATCTCCAAAGACCGGAGCCAGTTTGCGCACGGCATAAACATTTTTGTTAAACTTATTCGATAGCGCAATGATGGTCACATTTTCTTTCACCAAAGTGATATATGAAGAAGTGTTGCCATGCCACCAGCCGTTATGAAAATAATATTTCTGACCCGTTTCCCATTCAATCATGCGCATGCCCAAGCCATAGTTCTTTGTGCCTTTGTGCTCGTTACTATACCCTTGATAGATCTGATTGCGCAGCTTCGGTTTCAAAAATGTAGGCGCTTTTCGTGCCATGTCAAATTTCAGTAAATCTCTTGGTGTCGAATAAATATTCTTATCACCATAAACGGCATCAAGGTAATCATACGCCAAACGGACATTGTTCCCTTTATACGATGGCATCGCCGTTTCTAAATCCTTGTCAAATTGAAATACATAGGTATGCGTCATGCCCAATGGACTAAATATCATTTCCTTCATCGCTTCTGGATAAGTAAGTCCGGTAAGTTTTTCTATGATCAATGCCAAAATTGCATAATTGGTATTGCAATAACTGAAATGCGTATCTGTAGGATATTCTAATTGAATGTCTTTTTCTCCCAATAAATTCAATACATCCTGATTGGTCAGCGTTTTATGACGGTCCCAAACACCTTTGTCTTCTGTAAAGTAAGCGTAGTTTCTCATTCCACTTCTGTGGGCAAGAAGCATCCGCACCGTTACTTCTGGATATGGAAAATTATCTAATACCGTATTGACTTTTTGATCTAAATCTATTTTCTTATCATTAACCAGCAATAAAATGGCAGTCGCTGTAAGCACTTTACTGACCGAAGCCAAATGCAATGGCGTGTCCTGTGTAATGGCGATATCCTGTTCGCGGTTGCCTATTCCTTGGTAGCGCTCGTAAATGATCTGCCCGTTCTTAGCGACTAAAAAACTGAAATTATTATTTTCGTTGCTCCAGTATTTATTGCAATAATGTTCAACAGCCCCTCTTTTGGCCTGCAAGTATTCTTTGTCTAGTTTCGGATACTTTACCTTTGAAGGCTGCATCATCGCAAGTCCGTGAGTGCTAAATCTATTAACAGGTACTTCTTCGGTCTTGTCTTGCTTCGTGCAAGTTACCATCGCTAACGAAAGAAAAAAGAGATTTATATAGATAAATGTAGTTCTTGATATCATTTGAAAATGCTTTATTAGCAAATATAAAGAAACAATGTTATGGGAATTGTAGCCTTAAAATATGGTTTATAAACATTGTTATTAACTATTAATTGGACGCTGCAATCGACCTAAATTTTCTGTCAAAAAAATAGATTTAGAGCTGATAGTACTGCAAAGGTTTTCCGTTTTTCATGCTAGCGTTGCGATTTAAAATTAGCCTGATGAAATTCCTTTTTACGCTGTTCTTTGTCGCATTGATATCAGTTAACGATTATATCTTAAAGATTATTGCTCAAATTCAGCCACTTATTTTTTTTACCGTTTTTTCTTGAAATCATTGTAGTTATAGTCTACATTTGAACCCGAAAAAAAAGGCTATAGCAAAATGAAATTCGGTATCATCAAAGAAAGAAAAAACCCGCCGGACAGAAGAGTTGTTTTTACTCCGGACGAATTGGCGCGCATGCAAAAGGAACATCCCGATGCGGAAATTAAAGTGGAGCACTCAGATATCCGCGTTTTTCCTGATGAGCAATATGCACAGTTGGGCATTGAAATCGCTACCGATATGACCGACTGCGATGTGTTGTTCGGTGTCAAAGAAGTGCCGGTGGACGCCTTGATTCCAAACAAGAAATATTTCTTTTTTTCGCATACTTTAAAAAAGCAAACTCACAATAGAAAATTGCTGCAGGCCATCCTTGAAAAGAAAATCGATTTATACGATCACGAAACCATCGTCGATGCGCACTACAAACGTCTGATCGGTTTTGGAAGATATGCCGGAATTGTCGGCGCTTACAACGGCCTGCGTGCCTTTGGTTTGAAGTTCGAATTGTTTTCAATCCCAAAAGCGGAAGCACTAACAAGCAAAGAAGAACTGATTACCAAACTCCGACGCCAGATGCTCCCACCAATAAAAATCGTCCTGACAGGTCACGGAAAAGTAGCGATGGGCGCCAAAGAAATCCTCGACGGGACTCGCATCAAAGAAGTGTCTATAGAAAACTACCTGACGAAAAATTACTCGGAAGCAGTCTATACAAAAATAGATGTGACCGATTATTACCAACGCAAAGACGGGAAGCCAGCAGACAAAGACGATTTCTATGCAAACCCAACCGAATACACCTCCAATTTTGAACGCTTTTCCAAAGTGTCCGATATCTTTATGGCTGGACATTTTTATGGAAATGACGGCCCTGAAATCCTGACCCGTGACATGCTCCGTGCGCCAGGTTGTAAAATAAAAGTCGTCGCCGATATTTCCTGTGATGTCGATGGACCGATTGCCTGCACTATAAAAGCATCGACGATTGCCGATCCACTTTTTGGATATTTGGCTAGTGAAAATACCGAAGTTCCGTATACACATCCCGGCGCGATCGTCGTGATGTCTGTCGATAATCTACCATGCGAATTGCCGAAAGATGCCAGCGAAGGCTTCGGTGAAATGTTCATGGAACACGTCATTCCCGCTTTTTTTAATGGGGATAAAGACGGCATTTTAGAACGCGCCAAAATGACCGAAAACGGCAAGCTGACCAAAAGGTTCGAATACCTGCAGGATTATGCCAATGGAAAATAAAGGAAAGCGACCTGATTTATTCAGCACATTTTTTTGATGTCAATTTCCTGTTATAAGTAAACCTTTTTTTTTACTTTTAGAAAATAATTATTTCTAAATGAAAAACCTGCTCTGCTTTCTACTGGTGTTTGCCTATGGATATAGTGCTGCTCAAAGCGTCCAATCACCATCCAAATCGATTACGTTAGATTTTAAACTCGCCGAAAAAGGCAAGCCCACGTACACGGTTTCGTATAAGAACAAACCAGTCATCCTGCAGAGTTACATGGGTATCAAAATCAAAGACGCAGCAGATTTGGCGTCGCATTTTGCTATCGACAGTGTCGGTAACCATTCATTCAATGAAAATTGGAAACCCGTTCTCGGGGAACAAACTAGCATCAATAACCATTACAACGAAATGACCGTCGCACTTTCCCAAATGGCAACCGGTCGTAAAATGAATATTATTTTCCGTGTTTTTGATGAAGGCGTTGCGTTCCGTTATGATTTTCCAAAACAAGAACCACTCAATTATTTTATCATTGCCGATGAGGTGACGGAATTTAATTTAACAGGAAATCATAAAACGTTTTGGATTCCGGGCGACTTCGACAGCAACGAATACGCCTATAACGAAACGCCATTCTCCGGCATCGATACCAAAAAAATAGATTTGAAGAACGGCATTGGAATGAAAGCGATTTCTGGGCAATACCTCGTGCAATCGCCCTTGATGATGAAAACCGCCGACAAACTCTACCTTAATATATTCGAAGCCGCTGTTGTCAATTATCCGGTCATGCATCTTGATGCGGATGTTGCCGCGTATAAACTCACTTCTCATTTGGTGCCCAATGCCATTGGCGATAAAGCGTATTTGCAAGCACCGTGTGTTTCGCCATGGAGAACGATTATGGTCAGTAGTGACGCCCGTGATATTGTTAGTTCGAAAATGATTTTGAATCTTAATGAACCTTCCAAAATAGATGACACCTCGTGGATCAAACCAATGAAATACGTTGGAATCTGGTGGGAAATGCACGTCGGAAAATCGACCTGGGATTATGCCGGTTCGCAAAATGCACAGAACAC
>JBBRXW010000225.1:0-4248 GCA_038238295.1 Flavobacteriales bacterium
GAGGCCCATTACAATTCATTTCGAAAATTATTGAGCTTCTTCAAAAAATCATTCATTTTAGGAGTTACTGCAACACCATTGAGCTCGAACATCAAATTACCGATGAATGAGAATTATGATGAGTTGATTGTTGGCGATACGATTGCTTCGCTGATTGAAAAAGGGTTTCTTGCCAAGGCCATTACCTATAGTTATGATGTGGGATTAACCTCACTAAAGGTAGGGATTAACGGAGACTATACGGTAAAATCTTCTGATGATCTCTATTCCAATATGGCGATGCAGGAAAAATTAGTGCACGCCTATACGGAGAAATCATTGGGAAAGAAAACATTGATTTTCAACAATGGGATAAACACTTCTTTGTATGTTTATGATACTTTCCGGGAAGCCGGTTTTCCGATCCGACACCTAGACAATACGAGTAATCCGGAAGATCGCCGAGAGATTTTGGCCTGGTTTAAGAAAACGCCCGACGCAATATTGACTTCTGTGGGCATATTGACCACTGGTTTTGATGAACCGACAGTGGAAACCATTATTTTGAACCGTGCCACAAAGTCACTGACGTTATATTTCCAAATGATCGGACGTGGTTCTCGGAAACTTCAAAATAAAGATATTTTTAATGTAATCGATTTGGGTAATAATGCCGCCCGCTTCGGATTGTGGAGTGAGCCTGTAGACTGGCAGCATATATTTAAATCGCCCGAATATTATCTCGAAAACCTCCGAGATGATGTGGAGATTGAGCTTCATTTTAAATACCAAATGCCGCCCGAATTACGCGCCCGCTTCGGCAAAACTCCAACAGTAACCTTCGATATCGATGAAGAACATAAGTTGGCAATTGCCCAGAATTTACGCTCTAAAATCGTCATTGAAAAATCATTGGAACAGCATGCATCAATGTGTGTTGATAATTCTGATGATTTATATGAAGCCAAACTTTTGGCGAAAGAATTGCAACCGGATATCGAATGTCGCATGAAACGTTATGCGAATTGTCTGAGCCATTGTAGCAAAAATTACAAGGAATGGCTTATCGATGACTACAAACTCAAATTAAATTTACTGATCGGAAAAAAAATCAGAGAAAAATTGTATTAATTTTTTTTTGGAATTTAAATTTAACTCGATGAAATACATCATTTTATCGACATACTTTACCTATTTTTTTTAGCCCGATTTTTAACCACAGTGATATCCATCAAAAAGTTGCACTTCATCGACTTAATGAGCGTTTACAACAGATTTCAGGCGTTTTTTTTTTTTATTAAACAAAGAGAAAATATCTTTGCCACAGAAACATAATGTTAAAAAGCTAATTTAATATTGCCCCAATGTTTCTTTTAAGAGCCTTAAACCTACTTATTACAGAATTATGGAAAACAAATACGATGTAATGCTTATTTTAGAAGGAACCTATCCATTCAATGGTGGTGGGGTTTCAACATGGGCAGACATGCTTTGCAATAAAGTAAAAAATGTCAATTATACATTGTATTCCATCAACGCGGATTTTGAAGAGAAATCAAAATACAAATTGAGTGATAATGTAAAAAATGTAATTCAAGTTCCATTGTGGTCGCCTTTAGAGCCGCAAGAATTATTGAGCTACGGAAAAAAATACTACAAAACGGTCAACAGAAAAGAACAGGATGATAATACAGTCATTGCTGAAGAATTTATTCCCATTTTTAAAAGATTACTCGACAGTATTTACAACCCTGAAATGGATATTGAAGATATTGACGACACGATTTTTGATATGTGGCAGTTCTTTCAAAACCACGATTACAAGAAAACAATGAAAAGTTTTGTGGTGTGGAAATGTTTTTGCGAAACTGTTTCTGCAGTGATAGCAAAAGACAATCACTATGATGCCACATTATATGATTTTACTGTTGGAATGCGTTGGATTTATCGTTTCTTGATTCCGATTTCTATCGATGTCCCGAAAGTTGATATATCGCATTTGACATTATCTGGCTTTCCGGTCATTCCGGCACTGGTTTTAAAATACAAATATGGAACTCCGATTATTGCTACCGAACATGGTGTTTTTATCAGAGAAAGACTCATAGCGATCAATTCATCGGAATATTCTTTTTTCCTAAAAAACTTATTGATTAAATTTTCAGAATGCATCACTAAATTGGTTTATTACAAATCAGATATCATCCTTTCGGTGAATAAATTTAATATTTCATGGGAAAAAATGTATGGTGCACATCCAAACAAAATTGATGTCATCTACAATGGTATCGACTCGGAATTATTCAAACCAGCTCCTAAACCGGCGCACCTTGAAAATATTCCTACTGTTGTTGCTGCAGCTAGAATATTTGAATTGAAAGACGTTATCACAATGATTAAGTCTTGTGAAGTGGCTAAAAGATCTATTCCAAATGTAAAATATTTGGTATATGGTGATAATAACGCTGTTCCAGAATATACTAAAGAATGTAATGCCCTGATTAAAAAATTGGGACTTGAAGATAATTTCTCATTGGCAGGATATCATGATAAACCACATCAGCTTTTTTGCGAAGGCGATATTTCTATCCTGACTTCTATTTCTGAGGGATTCCCTTATACAGTTTTAGAATCGATGAGTTGCGGTATTCCAGTAGTTGCTACAGATGTTGGTGGTGTCACCGAAGCTTTAGATAACAAATGCGGGTTTATTTGCAAACCAAAAGACCATGAAGCATTAGGAAAAAGTGTCGTTACTTTATTGCAGGACGACGAGATGAGAAAGCAAATGGGTATCAATGCCAGAAAAAAAGTTATAGATAACTTTACCATCGATAAATTTATAAAAGAATACGAGGTCGCCTACGACTATATCATTAACAGAAAAGCTCAGGAACCAATTTATCTCAACACTGATCTTCAACGAGAAGAAGCTATGGAGGCATCATAAAAGATGTCTTTAAGTTAGCCAAAAATAGAACCCCCAGTCTACTATGGAAAACCACTACACAAATATTAAGTCTTTAATTGAAAAAACTAAAGATAAAATTGGTAAACCGGTTAGCAGCCAAGTTGTTGCCGCTACCATCGAATCGCTTGGTATTCGTGAAAAGGATACGATGGATGATTTCGGGTTTAGTTCAATCAAGGATTTAGCCGAACTCGTATATTACGAATTGACTACCGATCGCTATTTTATAGGTGCCAAAAACGCCAAAGAACTCGAAGTAGAAGCTTCTCAAAGCAAAACCATTCAGCTCTCAGATTACCTTCGGGTAAAAACCCAGATTTTTGCACAATACTATTCCTTGGGTATTTTTCACCTGCTGCCTGTTTTAATACAGATCGCAGCAATTATCCTTTTTGGGTATTCCCTATGGACATTTGTAGGTTTCAATGAAGTACAATCGACAGCGGTAGTACTAGGAGTTATTATCGGACTCATCGCTACCGGTGGATTTGTTCAGGTAATCGGGCGACAGGCTTCCTTTTATTGGAATTATGAGGATTACCTGATGACCAACAGAACAATCAATTACCTTCATAAGATTGGCATGTTATCGATCTTCTTTGTTTTGACGACCATTTTCCTAGTCAATTTCTTTTTCCATATTTATCCTTACGAAATATTATTTGTCGTTTTTGCCTATGCCTTTTTGGTAGGAATGCTACTTTTGGTGTTGGCACCATTGCACACTATCAAACAAAGATGGGTAATTACCCTTGCCATTTTTGCCGGAACTGCTGTAGCCATTTTCCTTAAAGAAAAAACCAATCTGTTAATCTTTGTAACACACTGGGCCGGAATTGCAGTAGCGATTATCATTTCGAAAATCTTCCTAATGGTTTATTTTTATAAATTAAACCAGAACAAAAAATCAATCAGCGGTAACATCATCAAAGCACCGATCTTGTTGTATCATAATTATAAATATTTCTTTTATGGAATCTTTATTTATGTATTCATTTTTATTGACAGAATCTTGGCCTGGTCTTCCGGATTGAATGGAAATTTGCCTTTTTTGGTTTATTTTGAAAAAAATTATGAATTAGGGATGGATTTAGCTATTTTAGTTTTTTTATTACTCGCTGGTGTATTAGAATACAGCATCGCATCGTTTACAAGATTTATTGATATTGGGCAAAAAATAACCGATCATAAAACCCCTGAAGTCTTTAATAATCAGCTTCGCAAGATGTATTGGCAACAGGTTTTATTACTATTTGCTACCAGTGCACTTGCTTTTGTATTGATATATTATATCATTA
>JBBRXW010000226.1:0-4226 GCA_038238295.1 Flavobacteriales bacterium
CTCAGCATCATCAACCATATCCACTTTGTTCATAAAAACTACCATTCTAGGAATACCAACCTGGCGACCTAAAAGGATGTGCTCACGTGTTTGTGGCATTGGTCCGTCAGTTGCAGCTACTACTAAAATAGCACCATCCATTTGAGCAGCACCAGTAACCATGTTCTTTACGTAATCCGCGTGACCTGGACAGTCAACGTGTGCGTAGTGACGGTTAGCCGTTTCGTACTCAACGTGTGAAGTGTTGATAGTAATACCTCTTTCTTTTTCTTCTGGAGCGTTATCAATTTGATCAAATGATTTCGCTTGACAGTAACCTGCATCAGATAATACTTTAGTGATTGCAGCAGTTAATGTAGTTTTTCCGTGGTCAACGTGCCCAATTGTTCCAATGTTTAAGTGGGGCTTATTACGGTTAAAATTTTCTTTTGCCATTTTACTTAATTTTAATCTTAGTTATATAATTAGTGTTCGAAATTCTCTAAATTCTTTTGAGCCAACTACGGGAATTGAACCCGTGACCTCTTCCTTACCAAGGAAGCACTCTACCTCTGAGCTAAGTCGGCAGTTTTTTCCTCGATTATTTTAAATGGAAATTCTAATGGAATTGCATTTAAAGTTCTTGGGGTTACCTCGCAAGCTCGGTATCCGGTAAGGTTAAACCTTACGATGTTTTTTAAAACAAGATTTCATCAAAGCGGGCTTTATAAAAATCATTATTTAAAAAACGTAGTGGGGAGAGCAGGATTCGAACCTGCGAAGTTCACACAGCAGATTTACAGTCTGCCCTCGTTGGCCGCTTGAGTATCTCCCCTAACCATATTTCAATAAAAAAGAGCCGGCGGAGGGACTCGAACCCACGACCTGCTGATTACAAATCAGCTGCTCTAGCCAACTGAGCTACGCTGGCATATACAATAAAAAAAGTCCGCTATTTCTAACGGACTGCAAATGTATATCATTTTGTTTTTTAATCAAAACATTTTTATGAAAAATTTTATTTAAATATGGGTTCTGATTTTTTCTTTTCTTTTTACTAATACACGCTCTAAAGATTCTGCTGTCAACTCTATCGCTTCTTCAAATGTCTTGCACTGTTTTTTGACCAAAAAGTCATCTCCTGGAACATGAATTTTTACTTCTACAATCTTATTTTCTTTATCGCTGGTCTTCTCTACTTTTAAAAAAACATCCGATGAGACGATTTTATCATAATACTTTTCCAATTTATCCATTCGTTCCTGAATAAAATCTACCAGTTTTTTGTCAACAGTAAAGTTAACTGCGTGAACATTTACCTTCATAATAATCTTTTTAATAGTTAAACATTATCGAATTATTTTTGGTTCCTAGGATGCGCATTACCATACACTTTTTTTAACTCCGACAAACTGCTATGCGTGTATACTTGAGTAGATGCTAAACTAGAATGTCCCAATAACTCTTTAACTGAATTGATGTCTGCCCCGTTATTAAGCAAGTGAGTCGCAAAGGTATGTCGTAAAATATGCGGGCTCTTTTTTACCTTTTCGGAGACATTACTAAAGTAATGATTAATTAATCGATACACAAGCGAATCATTCAATTTAACGCCCTTCTCCGTCAAGAAAAAAAAGTCGCTGTCCTTAACCTGTTTTAAACTAGCCCTTTCAGAAAGATAGGCCTGCATCTGCGTTGCAATAATTGGCAAAATCGGTAGAATTCTTTCTTTATTTCTTTTTCCTAAAACTTTTAACGTTGCGCCAGAAATGTTACTATTCGAAATTTTCAAATGAATCAGTTCGGTTCTCCGGATTCCCGTCGTATAAAACAAATCAATGATTAACTTGTCCCGAACTCCTTCAAATCCATCCGGGTATCGAATCTGATGCAACACCATATCCAACTCCTTCTCCGAAAACGGAATCTGAATCTTCTTTGGAGTTTTTAATGCTTTATGTTTCAATAATGGACTTACAGCAATCTGCTTGGTCTTCAACATAAATTTATAGAAACATTTCAGTGAAGCTATTTTTCGGTTGACCGAAGTATTCGAAATCCCAGCATCTACGAGCGATACAATCCAACTGCGGATTTGACTATAAATAACTTCTGCAAGTTGCTCCTGACCAAATTCGGTTTTTAAAAATGTTTCAAAAAAACCCAAATCATCCAGATACGCCGTCACGGTATGCGGCGAATAATGCTTCTCCAGCTGCAGATAATCGCGAAATTGGGGATGACTTTTTTCCATAAAAAAACCGTTAGCATCAAAGATATTAAACTTTGTGTACTAACGGTTCTATTCTGAAAAAGTTATACTCTAACTTTCTAAATTGTCTTTCATGTTCTGAATGTAAGCCGCTTTCTGGATTTTCATTCTATTCGTAACAGAAGGTTTGATGAACGCCTGACGTGCACGCAACTGACGAACAGTTCCGGTTTTGTCGAACTTTCTTTTATAGCGCTTTAATGCTCTATCGATATTTTCTCCGTCTTTAATTGGTATAATTAACATAATATAGACACCTCCTCTCGTTAAGGTTGCAAAACTAAACCTTTATTTTGAAATACAAACGATAAATTTTAAATTATTTTCTGGGCGTGCCGGCGAAACTAACTTTCCGTTTCGAATCAATATTCCAGCCGCCGTCAGGCTATTCGCTGCAAGTCCTCACTGCGCTCCGGGCTTTCCACTTCTATCCTTCACGCGAAAAAACTGCTAATAACAAAAAATTCCAATCTTTTAATACGATTGGAATTTAGAAATTATTTGTTGGGATTTTATTTTACAGCCGGCTGATAGTTTTGTTTATCAATAATCATTTTCGACAAAATCTCTCTCAAAATCTCAGAAGTTCCACCGCCAATCGGTCCCAAACGGCTGTCTCTTAACAAACGTGCCAATGGATACTCTTCCATATAGCCGTAACCGCCGAGCATTTGCAAACAACTATAAATGGTTTCATCGGCTACTTTAGTAGATTTCAATTTAGCCATCGTAGCTTCCTTCACTACATATTCGCCTTTATTTAATCTAGCAACTGCGGCATAATTAAATATTTTACAATGTTCTACATCCGTCGCATGGTCGACCATCGTATGTCGTAAGGCCTGAAACTTATTAATCGTGGTGCCAAACGCTTCACGTTGCGACATATAGTCAATTGTGTAATCGATGGCATATTCCGCTCTAGCGTGTGCATTGATTGCCATGATCAATCGCTCCAAGGCAAAATGCTGCATGATATAAGGAAAACCTTTTCCTGCTTCTCCCATTAAATTCGCTGCCGGAATTTCAACATTGTCAAATGCAATTTCAGCAGTATCAGATGCTCTCCAGCCTAGTTTATCGAGCTTTGTTGCCGACACGCCTTTGAGATTGGTATCCATCAAAAAAATACTGATGCCTTTATTTCCAAGTTCTGGACTTGTTTTGGCAGCCACCACATAATAATCCGCATAAATTCCATTGGTAATAAACGTCTTCGATCCATTGATGATATACGTATTGCCTTGCTTTACAGCAGTCGTTTTCATACCTGCAACATCACTACCACCAAAAGGTTCGGAAATACACAGCGCTCCTATTTTATCGCCTGCAATACTTGGCGCCAAGTATTCATTCTTAATTCTTTCGTCACCTTCGGCGTTCAAATGTGTCATTGCCAAATACGCGTGTGCCCACATCGCTGCTGCAAAACCAGAAGATTTTATTTTTTGAAGTTCCTCTAAAAAAATTACGGTATAAAACAAATCCAAATTCATTCCACCATAAGCTTCAGGATACGCAATTCCAAAAAAGCCCATATCGCCAAATTTTTTCCAAATAAAGCGTTCAATTTGGCCCGTTTTTTCCCATTTTTCAATATGTGGCACTACTTCTTTCTGCAAAAAGCCTCGTAAGCTTTCTCTAAATAATTCGTGCTCTTCTGAAAAGTATATTGAGTTCATGTATAGGGCTATTTGATGTTCTTTTTTTAGAATTCCAAATATAAAGCAATTATTTCTACTTTATCAATCGGGAAACCCGAAATCTTTGTCAAATCCTCAGAATTTTTAATTCCACCGTTCATGCTCCGATACGTAACTATCGCTTTCGCAATGGGATATTTAAAATACGGAAATTGCATCAGTTCTTTAAGCGTCGCTCGATTGATGGCTACTTTTTTAGTCACTGGCAAAGTTGTTATTTTAAAACCCTTGTTCAAACTAGCAATCACTTCCGGCGACAACCCCCATATGTC
>JBBRXW010000227.1:0-4215 GCA_038238295.1 Flavobacteriales bacterium
GGTGTCGTCATCGCATTTTGTAAAGGAATAACTATTGGTAGTAATTGGTCTTTGAAAACGCCATCCTTCGTGAAAGGCAGTCCAAGCGGAAGTATTTCTTCCAGGCGGAGTATAGGCAATCAAACCCGATTGATCGATGATACCTGTTACGGCATTACCACTATTCCATGTTGCACAAAGTTCTTTTAAGATGAGCTGCACATCTATCGTATTCAAAGTTTCATACAAAATCATCTGAAACGAACTTTTTGAAGTACTACACTGAAAGTGAGATTGATTGTTAAACAATACTACAAATTTCCGATAAGGTGCCTGCCCTACTACGGCATAAGTAATTGTTCCTCCAGAATTATTATCAAACATATCATGATAGCAACCCATTACTGAATTTTTGACTGGGAAACCGGCATTCGGGATAGTCGTACTAAATGCCCACGGCGAGTTTGAGCTAGCATCTAAGGCCGTAAAATCAATATACCCGTTGGTGCTCACCACGACTTGATTGTAGCTATTTCCGAAAAAATCGAAATCAAAAGTCAAAGGAATCAATGGTGAATTCCAATCATCCAAGGTTCCCTGTACATCCACAGTAGCGGCATATACCTGAAACGGAATCGGTGCTACTGTATAATCATTTTGGGCGGTGATAGTAAATGAAGAAAGAACAAAAAGAAACCCTAAAAAAGTTTCATTTAAAACGGAAATTTTTGCTAAGTAATTATTTTTCATGGTATTAGTTTTTCCAAATGTAGTTAAAATATATTTTTGATTCTGATTATCTTTACAACAAAAAATTGCATGTCAAAAAAAATAAAATTGCTGTGGGATTTTCGCGGACCGTCAGCAGCAAAAACCGCTGAACATCATGAAATTCATTTGAAAGAATTTATCCTTTCAGAAAAATTACCGCTCAATATCACTGGATTTGAAATCAAAAATGAGATGCATGCTGTTGCTTTCATGGTGGTCATTGAAGAAGATATGATTGTTGTTCGTGATGCTTTGCGGCCGCATCGTGGAGAAGTGTATTAATTGGCTACCTCGCTGATGAATTTAATCCGCATCAAACGCAATTCATCAATGTCGTATTCGCCATCAAATTCGCGCAGCGCATCTTCTATTCTATCGGTTTCTGACTCCATAAAATAATCGTGTATTTCTTCCTGTTGGTCGTCATCCAACATTTCATCGATCCAGTATTTGATGTTGAGTTTGGTTCCTGAATAGACAATTTGCTCCATCTCTTTAATCAGCGCATCCATATTCATCCCTTTCGCAGAAGCAATATCATCAAGCGATAATTTTCGGTCAATATTTTGGATGATATACAACTTACTGGCAGAATTGACGCCGGTAGATTTCACGACAAGATCTTCCGGACGGATAATTTCATTATCGTCGACATATCGGCTGATGAGTTCTATGAAAGCGGCACCGTATTTTTTCGCCTTCCCTTCTCCAACGCCATGGGTATTGATTAGTTCATCAATCGTAATCGGGTATTTCAGCGCCATATCTTCCAATGATGGATCCTGAAAGACCACAAACGGTGGGACGCCCAATTTTTTAGCCACTTTCTTGCGCAGGTCGCGCAACATTCCCATCAATGCTTCGTCGACGGTGCCGGAAGATTTGGCTGCTGTGACAATCGCTTCGTCTTCGCTTTCGTTGTATTCATGGTCTTCCGACATTAAAAACGACTTCGGATGATCGATGTAGTTGAATCCTTTTTCGGTGACTTTCAAAATCCCGTACGTTTCGATATCTTTTGAAAGTAATCCATCGACTAAAACCTGACGGATCAACGCCATCCAGTAGCGTTCCTCAAAATCCTTTCCGGACTCGAAGAAATGTTGGGTATCGGTTTTATGGGCATTGATGACGGCATTGACGCGGCCGATCAGTGTATAAATAATTTCCTTGGATTTGTAGAGATGCTTGGTATCGCGAACTACTTTCAGTAATTTGACGACCTGATCCATGGCTTCTACTTTGGATTTCGGGTTCCGGACATTATCGTCCATATCGGAGCCACCTCCGGTTTCGCTATCGAATTCTTCACCAAAATAATGCAGCAGAAATTTACGGCGTGATATCGAAGTTTCCGCATACGCCACGACTTCCTGTAGCAATGCAAAACCAATTTCCTGCTCCGCCACCGGTTTGCCGGACATGAATTTCTCTAATTTTTCTACATCCTTATATGAGTAATACGCGAGACAATACCCTTCTCCACCATCACGTCCTGCTCTGCCCGTTTCCTGATAATAGCTTTCAAGCGATTTTGGGATGTCGTGGTGAATGACAAAACGCACATCGGGCTTGTCGATCCCCATTCCAAAAGCAATCGTGGCAACGACAACCTCAACATCTTCCATCAAAAACATATCCTGATGTTTGGCTCGGGTTTTTGCGTCGAGACCTGCGTGATAGGGAACAGCGCTGATGCCGTTAACCTGCAAAACTTCGGCAATAGCTTCTACCTTTTTGCGGCTTAAGCAATAAATAATCCCTGATTTGCCTTTATGCTGTTTGATAAAACGGATGATATCCGATTCTATATTTTTGGTTTTGGTACGTACTTCGTAAAAGAGATTCGGCCTATTGAACGAAGCTTTAAAAGTCATTGCATCCGACATATCCAAATTTTTCAGGATATCTTCCTGAACTTTCGGTGTCGCTGTAGCGGTCAGACCTATCACGGGAACATCTCCCAGTTGTTTGATAATGTGCCTTAGGTTTCGGTATTCAGGTCGAAAATCGTGTCCCCACTCTGAAATGCAATGCGCTTCATCAATGGCTACAAAAGAAATGGGAACGGTTTGAAGGAATGCCACATATTCTTCTTTAGTTAAAGATTCGGGGGCAACATATAATAATTTGGTCAATCCGGACGTAATATCCTTTTTCACCTGGTTGATTTCGGTTTTTGTAAGAGAGGAATTGAGTACGTGGGCGACACCATTTTCAGAAGACAAGCTTCTGATTGCATCAACCTGATTTTTCATTAAAGCAATAAGCGGAGAAACAACAATAGCGGTTCCGTTCTGAACCAATGCAGGCAATTGATAACATAGCGATTTTCCACCACCGGTTGGCATGATTACGAAGGTGTTTTTTTTTCCGAGAATACTTTTGATAACTTGCTCCTGTAAACCTTTGAAATGGTTGAAACCAAAATACTTTTTTAGTTCTTTATGTATGTCAATTTCGTTTGAATTCATTCTATGTTAATGGTATTTTGTATAAATTTGCAATCACATAAAGATACAACTTTCTTTTACACGTACAAATTTTATAACATTCAGTTTTGATTACAAAAGAAAATATACTGGCCACCGCCAAAAAAGCCATTCTCTCCGAAAGTGACTCTATAAAAAAGCTGGCAGCATATTTAGATCAGCAGTTTGTTGAAGCCGTCCGAGCCATCTTCGAATGCAAAGGCCGACTCGTGGTTACAGGAATCGGCAAAAGCGCCATTATCGCACAGAAAATTGTTGCAACGATGAATTCTACCGGAACTCCTTCGATGTTTCTACACGCCTCCGAAGCCATTCACGGCGATTTGGGTATGGTGCAAAAAGACGATGTTGTCATCTGTATTTCCAAAAGCGGCAACAGTCCCGAAATAAAAGTATTGGTCCCTTTTCTAAAACGCTATGGCAACATAGTAATCGCCATCACGGGGAACGTTACTTCTTCACTTGCCAAAGGCTCTAACCTCGTATTGAATACGACGATTGATGAAGAAGCCTGCCCTAACAATTTAGCACCAACCAACAGCACCACTGCACAACTCGTTATGGGCGATGCATTGGCCGTTTGCCTGATGGAAATGCGGGATTTTAAAGCCGAAGACTTTGCTAAATTTCATCCTGGCGGCGCTTTAGGAAAAAGATTGTTGCTTCGAGTGAAAGACATGCTCGACAATGCCCTCAAACCACAAGTCGATCCGGATAGTTCTATCAAAAAAGTCATTTTTGAAATATCCGAAAAAAGACTTGGAGTCACCGCAGTCATCCAAAACAACAAAGTCATTGGTATTATTACTGATGGTGATATCCGTCGAATGCTAAGCGACCGCGATTCTATTGCCGGGCTTACCGCCAAAGACATCATGACCAAAAACCCCAAGATGATTGCATCGAATGCGATGGTCGTCGATGCGTTGAATATATTAGAAGACTTCTCAATTACGCAGCTCGTTGTCGTTGA
>JBBRXW010000228.1:0-4181 GCA_038238295.1 Flavobacteriales bacterium
AATGCAGAAGCCCGCACAAAGTAAGGGCGCAATCACACGCCTACTTCGTGCGTGTTTCTGCATTAGTCGCATCCATCAAATAATTCTATCCGACTACTTAATCGATTACCGAGGTGTGGTACATGCAGGTATCTGTCTTTGAACAACAGTCGCAGGTAATCTTTTCGCCATTGAATTTGTTTGTCGGTTGTCGGAGCGAATCGAATGTCAATTAAAACGGCATCCAGAAAATTTAGTAAGTCAGGTAAAAGCGTGAAATCTTTATCGGCAAATCCAGTCGTGTAGAAGCACGGAGCGACAAATCGTTTCTTTGATCTTTCTTCTAACAAATCGGCTAAAAAACTCATTTCTGTTTTTTGTAAGCGACTATTGACAATTTATGGCTGGCTATTTGCGCTGTATTTGTCCTGTAGAGCATTTTCGCTGCTTCTGTAACTGAGACAAAGTAAACTGGTTTTATCGCTGTTCGAGAGTCGATTTGGGACTGATTAGAAACTTAAGGGCGATACAAAACCGTTTTGAGTTCTTTGTCTCGTTTTCATTTGGCTTGATCTTATTCGGTTCTTTGGTCAGCCGTGTCCGATCTTCTGCAGTGTGCCATTTCTGGAAATCTGCCGAATCTGATCCGCTACGGCCGGTTGCTTTCATATCAAACCCAACGCATTCCAGAAAACCGAGCAGAGCAAATACGGATATCCTGTTATTTTGTATCTGATATGCACCGTCCTTCTCGGTAATGATTACTGTTTTTTCATCCATAATTATTTATTTCTAAATTATTTATTTCTAATTTTCATCAATCGAGTTTACCTGGTATCTCGTGTTTGGAAATAAACGCATTCGTTTGTTTTGGAATCGACGACTTCAACCTGAGCAAAAGACTTTAGTAATTTATCTGCCTTTTGTTTCGCCCGTTCGAAATCCTGCGATTGTCCTTTTTGTTCAAGCGGTGTTGAATCTTTAGTTTCCAAATCACCTGCTTTTATTAAAAACATTTACTTGATTCCTAATTCTGTGATCAGCCATTGCCAATCCTCTTCGGTATACCATTTTTTGAAATCTTGGAGAAAATCATCCGCGGCAAATTCCCGGAGTTGTTCGAGTGCCAATTCCCTGCCCTTTTCATCAAGCGGTTTGATTTCGTAAGAATCCGCATCGGCTTTGCCAACAGTATCGGTTTTGGTTTTGGAAGGTTTGATAGAAGAAGCTGCTTGCTGCTGACGCGAGGTGAAAAACTGCCGACGCAAAACTTCCGTCAAAAAAGCCGGTACGGATGAAACTCCACCGGTTTTGCGAGCGGCAACTTCTAATTCCAAAATTAGAAGATCGGCTAGATCACCCCATTTTTCCGCTTCGTTTTCAGAAGGACTTTTTCCAGTCAATTTTTTTACGGCTGCCGCCAGCTTTTCGTTCAATTCGGAAAAGACCGCCGCCCATTCATCATCATTCTTAGTATTAGTCTTTAAAGAAGTCTTAGGAACCTCGTAAGTATCTTTATTTTCAACAGGATTAGTATAAGTAAGTGGAGGTAAGTTTTGCCCTGAGTGTAAGGGTAAGTTTTCACTTGCCTTACCTTGCCTTGTCTTGTCCTCTCTTACCCCTACTTGCTCTATCTCTTCGATTTCTTCGGGGACTAGGATTTCATATTCCCATCCGGCGTGGCTGCCGATGGCCGGACGGCTTTTTAGTAGTCCCGTTTCCTTTAGATATTTTATATGCAGTTTGATGGCATCTTTTGATATGCCGGTTAAGCGCACCAATTCGTCTTTTGTGAGCTGGATAGTTCTTTTGGGAACTATTGCGCCTCTCGTGCGCTGGTAGAGCACATCGTAAGTGTGTTTGCTTAATCCCCGGAAGTATTTTTCCGGGATAGCGCGCTTCATTATGGAATTGGAAACTTTCGTATAATCCCTGCTTGGAGACGTTTCAACAGATTTTATAGCTAGTTTACTCTGAACGATATTGCTCTTACTTACACTTACTTCATTAGTCTTACTTGCACTTATTTGCTCATATTTACTTCTACTTACATTTGCTTCTACTGGCTCAATATTAGTCTTACTTGCTCTTACTTCATCTTGCTTATCCTTACTTACACTATCTCTTGATTGTGGCGCGGCCGGAGAGGGAAGTTCCATTTTCGTGTCTTCCTTTTTCTTTTCAGCAAGTTTTAAAAGTTCGGCAATCTTGCTCATAATCCAACCTCGCTGGTAAATTCTGAAATCCAGGCAAGCGGAATTTCGTCCGCGCCGATCGATTCTTTCATCGCGTAAATTAAACCGCAGAGTTTTATAACCGAGCGGGGAATACCATCGGTTAGCTCAAAAATCTTAGCGACATGAGCGGGAGTAAACGGATTATCGATCGAAGCGAGCTGGCAGCGGGCGGAAATAACTTCGCCGGTTTCCACTTCGGTTAAGGGTTTGAGCACCGAATTAGTAGTTATCCGGCTTTGCAGCGCCCGGTTGCGTTTATGGTTAAGTTTGATGGCCAATTCAAGCTGAGACCCCAGGATAATCTGCACCAGTTTCTCTTCATTAGTTTCAAAATTTAAGATCGCCCGAAGCAGTTCCAGCTGCTTGGTATCGAGAGTTTGCGCTTCATCAATAAAAATAATGGTGTTTTTGCCATTTGCAAACTGCTCGACCAAAAAAGTTTCAAGCAGTGCCATCTGCGCCTGAAACGAGCGAGCTGATTCGAGTTCAAGGTTCTGGCAAATAGCTTTGAGAAGGGCAAAAGCAGAAGGGTAAATGGGAGTTGCAATAAGAATGGCGCGCGTATCATCGCGGGCGTCAAATTCGGCAAACAAATAGCGAAGCACTGTTGATTTGCCAAGTCCGAAATCACCTAGGATACAGGACAATCCCTGCTGTTCATCGATTGTATAACGGCATTTATGTAGAACGGCTTTCAAGCCATCGGTTAAATATAAGGAATTGGGATTCGGAGTAATTCGAAACGGTGTCGCCATAATGTGTCGAAAATAACACACAACTATTCGGAAACAAAATAAGAAACCCCAAAATTAAGGCTAATTCCTGAGTTTTTATTGTTATTTCATTTCAATGAGTCGAATTCGAAGAAAAAAGCGGCAATTAACGAAAGTTAAAACCGCTTATGTGTTTAGAATCCTAAAAGTATAGTTGTTGCACTTAAGATAAACCGAATTTTATGTTGCCACAAAATAACGCCGGAGTTAGATTAGTTGTGGCAAAGCGTTGCCTACATGAAAACATTAAAAATATTTTCGAATGTTGCCTGGTAGTTGCAGAGAAGCGGTCTTGGGTTTACTGGCGTTGCTTTTGAACAATTAGGAGACACACCCGTGGGTAGGATTTGCAACATTTTGTAATTATGTGTCGACGTGAAACTCCGCGTACAAGCATTCCGATTACGATGCCAACTCGCCGCTCGGGTTCTGCTTTATTTGATTTTTTTTGCTTTGACATTGATTTTCCCACTCGTTTTTTTAGGCGCCTTCTTTGGTCTGTAAACTTAAAACAAATTGTCTGAAATTGTCCGTCCTCTATTTTCATGCCTAATAACTACAGCCTTTTACCCGATAATTTTATAAAATGGTACACATATTATGACAATTGAAAAATAGGCTTATAGAAAGTACGATTTAACTGCTTTTATTTAACTGGCAGTAGGGTGGTTAGCGGGATTTTATAAAAAAACAAAAACATGACAAGTCAAAAACAATTAGAAGCTAATCGGCGAAATGCATTTAAGTCGACTGGACCTAAATCAGCCGAAGGAAAAGCCAGCGTCCGTCTTAACGCAATACGTCATGGTGCGATGGCGGACACAGTCGTCATTCCATTTATGGAAAATCAGGAAGATTGGGAAGCGCATCGACAGGGAATTGTTGAAAGTCTCAATCCTTTGGGTTATATGGAAACAATGAGATGGTCAAGTTATTTTAGACAAAAAACTGTCTTTTGTTTCCTCCGTTTTTAGTTTGTAATTCAATCTCGAATTCGATTGGGCTTTTGTAGCCCAAACTTGAATGTAATCTGACCCGATTGTAATACTCCTCAATTATACGCGACGGATTTCGCTGCGAGCTTGTTCGATGTCTTCAAAGACTCCGTTTTCGAGCAGTTCGGCTTTGAACCGGGAAAAGAAGCTGATCGCGTTGTGCATTATCGTAACCATTACCTTTGCCGCTCATTGAT
>JBBRXW010000229.1:0-4129 GCA_038238295.1 Flavobacteriales bacterium
GACCACCAATATTTTTCTGAGAAAACCTTCGATGCTTTTAATACCTGTTATTTCTGCGCGGAAGGCAATCGACGTGGAATAGGTTTCGATAAACCGCAGTTGCCAGGAACCAGTGGTCCAACTTGTGGTTGTGCATCATTGACCAGTTTCGGACACACCGGATTTACAGGAACGATGGCGTGGGCCGATCCAGAGGAAGAGTTAGTGTATGTCTTTTTATCGAACCGAACTTTTCCGGATTCGACCATCAATACGTTATCAAAAGAAAATGTTAGGGAAGACATCCAGAAAGTAATTTATGAGGCCATAAATAAATAGAAGTCGATGAAAATAATAAAACTACTTTCGATATTCGGAATACTAGCGGCACTCGGTTGTGAAAGCGATTCCAATGTATCGACACCACCAGCCATTACTTCGTATAAATTTCAATACATGAATTTCCCCAATGCCACTTATTCGGTGACATCGGAAGGAGAACCACTAGATAAGTTGGATGTGATTTATAGCAATGGTAAAATCATTAAACTGATTGGCGGCATTTCTGAAATGGATCCTGCTTCTGGATTTTCGTATATCTTCAGAAAACATCTTTTTAAAAAAATCAGCTATAGCGGAAATACCGTTACGATTACAGACCAATTAGATTCGAATACTTTTACGGTCTATGAAAACAAAAAAACCATTGAAATGGATGCACAGCATAAAATCCTTTCAAAGATAAACCATAGCAACTTTGATTCATTTGCCAATGATACGCTCACGTATTTCTATCAGAATAACCTGCTAACCCGAATCGAATATCATAATAGAAGACTTCAGAAGAAGAGCCTTTTTTATTATAATGCCGCTAAAAACCTCGATAGCATTGTGACTTCCATTCCTACCATTTGGGGGCACCCATGGACTTTTGATCCTACTAACAAAACAAGAACCGTAGCGAAATTTGAAAATTACGATACGGCAACGAACCCTTTGAAAAGGTTCGGAATTTTTGAAGAAACCTTCTACAGATCGCTTTCAAAAAACAATTACCGAAAATATACTGCTACGGATTATGATTCGAACGGGGAAGAGATGGGCTTTGATACTAAAGAATGGACTTTCATTTATCAAGACGGTCAGATTAATTTTGAATTGTAACTGCTTTTGATAAACACTTTGTTTCGTACATTTATAATCATTTATAAATCCAAACATGAAACAATACCAAATTTTCGCATTGATATCAATGCTTTTCGCTGGATTGACAGCAGTAATTGCCAAGGCTGGACTTAAGAATGTGGCAGCCGATACCGGAAATGCAGTCCGAACATCCTTCGTTTTTATATTGATTTGGCTGAATGTGTTTGCCTTTAATAACATCAAGGATTTTTCAAACCTTACCAAAAAAGACATCATTTTTTTAGGCATTTCAGGTTTAATGACTACAGGCTCCTGGATATTTTACTATAAAGCCGTGAAAATCGGAAACGTTTCCGAAGTAGCGCTGATTGATAAAGGCAGTATTGTGGTCACTCTATTGCTTTCGTTTTTATTCCTGAATGAAACATTTACCTGGAAAATTGCAGTCGGAGGAGCCATGATTATTGGCGGTTTATTGTTATTGACGCTGAAATAAAACAGATTATATTTAACTTAAATTTTCAGAAAAGGCATTCCTATTTAATTACATTCGTCCTGTTAAATTACTACTATGAAAATAGCCATTGTGTGTTATCCTACTTTTGGAGGAAGCGGAGTTGTCGCTACGGAACTTGGACTCGAATTGGCCCGTCGTGGACATGAAATTCACTTTATTACGTACAGTCAGCCGGTACGTTTGGCACTATTAAATGCGAATGTGCATTATCATGAAGTCAACGTTCCTGAGTATCCTTTGTTTCATTATCAGCCTTATGAATTGGCTTTATCGAGCAAATTAGTAGATATGGTAAAGCTATATAAAATCGAATTGCTGCACGTGCATTATGCCATTCCACACGCCTACGCTGGATATATGGCGAAACAAATGCTGAAAGAAGAAGGTATCGATATTCCGATGGTCACAACACTTCACGGTACCGATATTACGTTAGTAGGAAACCATCCCTTCTATAAACCTGCCGTGACCTTTAGCATCAACAAATCGGATATGGTGACTTCGGTTTCTCAAAGTTTAAAGGACGAAACCCTCAAATTATTTCAAATCACGAACGAAATTGAAGTCATTCCAAACTTCATCGAACTCAATAAAAACATCGACGATTCGAGCATTCCGTGTTACCGCTCCGTCATTGCTAAAGCGGAAGAGCGCGTCATTACCCACATCAGTAATTTCAGGAAGGTAAAACGAATTCCAGATGTGATAAAAATATTCCATAAAATCCAGCAGCAGATTCCAGCCAAACTAATGATGGTGGGCGATGGACCGGAAAAGAAAAAAGCAGAACGGTTGTGTGCTGAATTGGGCATCGAAGACAAAGTGATTTTCTTCGGAAACAGCAATGAGATCGACCGCATATTGAGCTATACCGATCTATTCCTGCTGCCGTCTGAAACCGAAAGCTTCGGATTGGCTGCGTTAGAAGCGATGGCTTGGAGCGTTCCGGTGATTTCGAGTAATTCCGGCGGACTGCCTGAAGTTAATTTTAATGGAGTCTCCGGCTATCTCAGCAATGTCGGTGATATTGAAGATATGGCAAAAAATGCTTTAAAAATTATTACGGATGAAAACGTTCTGAATGCGTTTAAGGCGAAGGCATTAACCACAGCGAAACAATTTGATATACAGAATATCCTTCCGATTTACGAAGAATTGTATTTGCGCGCGATCAGTATTTATGCTTAACTACTCGTTATGAAAAAGGTTCTTACGATTATTACACTATTAATTTTAATTGGCTGTGGTTCAAAACCTAAGATCAATGAAACTAAACCATTGTATGAAATTCTTTCGCAGCAAAGCGATGGCGGTGCCACGATTCGTTTTTTTGAAATACTGACCGAAGCCCGTGAAATTAAGATGCTTCAGAATGACGACGATTTGAAAAAGAAGATCGGTGCGAACGATATTACTGCCAGCAATTTTATTATATTAAATATGGGCGAGCAAACCACTTCCGGTTATAAAATTACTATCGAAAAAGTAGAAGAAACCGCCGATAAAGTAATTGTAACTATTCGTGACGAAGAACCAAAGACAACAGCAGTAAAGGAGAAGGAAGTATTTTATTATCCATATACGATTGTCAGAATCAATTCTAAAAAACCTATCGAAATCCATTGAAATAAAAAACCCGCTCTATATAATAAAGCGGGCTTTTCTTCACATAACAAAACACTAAAAACGGAAGCGTGCTCCCGTTCCTATATCGGGTGCTAAATTGGTGTAGTCACGATTAGTATATCGGTAATCTCCGAAACCAACTTCAGGACGTACGTCTATAAATAATTGCAATGGAAATTTAAAATTATATTCTACTCCAATATCTCCGGCCACTAAACCAAAGGCACCATTGTCTGGATAATCATTAGTTTCTCTGTTGTTAAAGGTTCCGGCACCGCCACCTACGCCGACATACCAATTAAAACCTTTTTGTATTTTAAAAACCCATTGGAACAATCCGACAAACTTTACAGTTTGGTTATTATACTGATAGCCATCGCGATGATAGTCGTGGTTCCATACTCCTAAATCCAACTCGATGCGGTGGTTCTCTGCCAAACTTCTTTGATAAGAAGCTGCAAGTCCAAGCCCATAATTATCGCTCAGTCGTAAACCCAGGGCATTTTTAGAAAACTTTTGTGCCTGACCTTGGAATAAAATTCCAACAATCATAAATGCGGTGATGATTACTTTTTTCATAATACTATTGTTTTTTGTTTCTACAAATGTAAATGCCATGCTTTATACTATAATTTTTAAAAGTTGCATAATTAACATTTCAATACGTACTAAAATATAAACGCACACAGCCAATTTCCATGGTAAGAATCTCTTTTAAAGTTTCAATTTTTCAACTAAAATGCTACATTTGTTCAAAACAATTACTATGGCAGGAAACAGTTATGGGACACTTTTCAGAATCAGCACTTTCGGTGAATCACACGGTGAAGCCTTGGGTGGAGTTATCGACGGTTGCCCGCC
>JBBRXW010000230.1:0-4122 GCA_038238295.1 Flavobacteriales bacterium
ATTCTAAAAAAAACATGCGTCACACTTATGAAACTCTAGACGATTACCCCGACTTTAAAATTGTAAAGGTATAAGGCGACGCTGCATATCCAAATTGAAAGTATCGTAATAATTTTGGCTTTCGACATGTTTTTATCCCAGCGTATAATGGATGTTTTAGAAAACCAGTTTAGGTAATGGTAGAGATAGGCAAAAGCAATGAAGATTTGCATCTTGATGCCGATAATTGAAAGAAAACTGTATTGGTTTGCGTCTGTTGAAAAGGATTTGCCCATGGTTCGGTTTAAAATCCCAAATCCACTACTATCGAAAGAGTTTTTTGTAAAATCGCTTATTGTCATATATTCTTGAGGATTTACATTGCTCAATGCGATGATAATCGGCACCAAAATCAGTAATACAATCGCAACAATTCCAGGTCGGCTTTTCGAATTTAAATTCCCGTAAATCATAAATAGCAACGTAAAAAAATATACATGGATAATTGTCGGGACAAAAACGGTAATCAAAAATGCCGTTTCCGAAAAGTGATTCAAAAACAGCAAAGCGGCGGGAATACTCAGGGCAAAGAATACGATTCGAGGAGTTTTATTCTTGAAATAAATAAATCCTACTGCCAGTAAAATCGAAATAATGATCATTTCATCCGTAGACTGAATGATAAAATTCCCAATTTCTTTTACTGCCGGAATCTGACTAAAATTAAACAAAGGCGGTAAATTTAAAATGAAAAGGTATCGACAGAATGAGCACAAAAAATACGAGCAACCAAATCCATTTTGTTTCTTTGATAAAATAGTTTTTTTCGTTGAGCCAGTTGATTTCAGTCAGATAATGCAATGGCCCTAAAACGCCATAAGCAAATAGAAAAAGCCCGAAAGGCATATGGAAAGCCAGCACCAATGAAACGATAATCAGGATAACATTTAGAATGTCGATTTCTTTGGTATTCATCGCATTAGGATAAAAATAGTTAGGACAATTATAAGAAATATATCAAATGAAAACTATTTTTTTAGCCGGCAGTGCTATCAATTACAGTCCATCCTGAAAATTCAACAGTTCAGTTGTTATTTTTTTTATAGTTTTAGCCAGCGAAATATATTTGCCGTATAAAACCAACACTATGAAATCAGTTTTTACTTTGTCGCTTTTGCTTTTTACCTCTTTTCTTTTTTCGCAAAATTCACTTTCAGGTAAGGTTACCGATCAGAAAGGACATCCGATTCCTGGCGCGAACATTTATATCGACGGGACGTATGACGGTTCTTCGAGCGATGCCAATGGCGATTTCTCTTTCACCACCACCACCACAGGAAATCAAACTTTGGTCGTTAGTTTTCTAATTTATGAAACCTACACGGCCGTCATCGATGTATCGGATTATAAAAATAAAACCATCAAATTGAGAGAAAGCGTCACCGCATTGGATGCCGTTGTCGTCACCGCCGGAACGATGGAATCGGGAGATAAAGCGAGGGTTTCTGTTTTGAAACCACTCGATATCGTCACCACTGCTGGTTCTGCCGGAAATATCATCGCCGCTCTGCAAACCTTGCCAGGAACTCAAAATGTCGGGGAAGACGGACGGCTTTTTGTTCGTGGTGGTGAAGCCGACGAAACCCAAACCTTTGTGGACGGTATTCGCGTGGCACAACCTTATGGCGCAGTCACCGATGGTTTGCCGACACGTGGGCGATTTTCACCGTTCCTTTTTAGTGGGATTTCATTTTCTACCGGTGGCTATTCTGCGGAATATGGCGAGGCATTATCGAGTGTATTGCTGCTGAACACCCAGGATGAACCCGATCAAAATAAAACGGATATCGCATTGATGACCGTTGGTTTGGGTTTGGGGCATACGCAAAAATGGAAAAAAAGCTCGATCAGTGTGAATACGGCTTATATCAATTTGGCGCCGTATCAGGTGGTGATTCCACAGAATGTTGATTGGAACCGCCCGTATCAATCGCTATCTGGTGAATCGGTGTATCGCTATAATTTTAATAATGGATTTTTTAAATTGTACGCTGCCTTCGATGCGTCACAATTCGATATTAATCAGGAAAATATTAATGATCTGGCTCATAAAACCAGAATTAATTTAAATAACAATAATTTCTATTTGAATTCATCTTACAAAGGAAATTTATGGGGCAACTGGCAGGTTACGACCGGTTTGAGTTATGGATATAGTAAAAATAAAATTGCGGTCGACTTAAATGATTTTGATAACAATGAAAACGCCGCACATTTGAAATTAAAGCTCAGAAAAAACTTTTCCGATCGATTCAAGTTGTCTTTTGGAGCAGATTATTTCAGCACTAAATTCAATGAAAATTCCGGAGACACCTACCTTGATGGCTATCTTTCGAACATCGCTGCTGCGTATACTGAGGCGGATATTTTCTTCTCTAAAAAACTCGCAGCGAAAGTAGGAGTAAGGCTTTCGAATAGCGATTTGTTGAAAGAAACTGTACTGGCTCCCAGAATTTCGTTAGCCTACAAAGTGGCGAAGTATAGCCAATTTTCGTTGGCATACGGAGCATTTTCGCAGACACCGAATGCCAATTATGTGAAGCTTTCGGACTCGCATCAGTTTGAAAGTGAAAATGCGGCGCACTACATTTTGAATTTTCAATTTGCCAGGGACAAAAGAACATTTCGAGCGGAAACATATTTAAAAGAGTATAGCAATTTGGTGAAGTACGAAACTGATACAAACCAACACAATTTTAATTATTCAAACGACGGAAGCGGGTATGCCAAAGGTCTGGATCTGTTCTGGAGAGATGGCAGCCTGTATAAAAATTTAGAATATTGGATTTCGTATTCGTATATCGATTCGCAACGAGATTATAAAAATTATACAAAACAAGTCACGCCTAGTTTTATCGCCAATCAGAGTTTGTCGATTGTAACCAAATACTGGATTGAAAACTGGAAATCCCAAATTGGGTTTACCAATTCCTTTAGTACGGGAAGGCCGTATAACAATCCGAATGAAAATCAGTTTATGAATGGCAAAACCAAATCGTTCAATAATCTGAGTTTCAACTGGGCTTACTTACTTACACAGCAAAAGATTTTGTATTTTTCGGTATCGAATATCCTCGGGACACAAAATGTTTTTGGGTATGAATATGCAAAAACACCTGTCAATCAAGTGTATAACAGAAGAGAAATCACCCCAACTGCCGATCGCTTTTTCTTCATTGGTTTTTTCTGGACGATCAGCGACAACAAGAAAGAAAATCAATTGAAGAATCTTTAAGCCATACCACAACAATTCATCCTTTAAAATCAACAATTCAGTAACAATAAATTTCAAAACAAAATAAACGAGCTTACTTTTGACTCACAATTAATAACCAATTAAAAATCAACAGCATGAAAACAATTATTTTAGCAGCAGTTTTAGTATTATCCGGAGTTGTAAACGCTCAGGGGAAATTTGAAGAAGGAATGGGTAAAGCCTTTTCATTATGGAAAGAAGGCAAGAATGCCGAAGCGTCCAATATGTTTGAAAGAGTCGCGGCAGGTGAAAAAAACAGCTGGCTTCCGAATTATTATGTAGCATTTGTGAATACCGTTTCATCCTTTGGATCTAAAGACAAGGAAACTGTGAATGCTTTATTGACCAAAGCGCAAACTGCTTTAGATGTTGAAATGATCAAAAATCCGAACAACGCAGAACTATTGGTATTGCAGGCGATGATTTATACCGGTTGGGTGGCTTTTGACCCAATGAGCAACGGAATGAAATATTCCGGAAAGATAATCCAATTGTACAGCCAAGCGCAGGAAATAGCACCTGAAAATCCAAGAGCTGTTTTTGGTAAAGCGGAGTATGAAATCGGCGGCGCGAAATATTTCGGAACGGACACCAAGCCGATGTGCGCAGAAATCGACCGTTCTATTGAATTGTTCAACAAGTTCAAACCCGAAACACCTTTTTCTCCAAAATGGGGCTTAGATAGAGCTTTAGAAGCGCAGAAAGCTTGCAAAAAATAACAACGAGGCATTTCGGTGGAATATAAAACCTAAAAGGTACAGCAATGAAACTATGTTTTAAGCATCTTGTGAAAGTCGGGCTATTGACCTGTATCATCTTCATTGTGG
>JBBRXW010000231.1:0-4102 GCA_038238295.1 Flavobacteriales bacterium
AGCGTTGCGGGATGCGTTCGAATCTTTCAAAGAGCTGCAATATCATTATGTGCCGGAGACTACCACAGTGGTTGCTGCAAATCCTGTGCTTACAACCGAAACAGTAATCTTACGCGAAGATTTTGATGATAATCCGATGCTCTATGCTCAGCCGACTACGACCGGTTTTCAATTGGTAGATGCCACACCAAAAGTTGTTTTGAAATTACTTAAAACTACCAATCCAGCCGTATTTATCGCTATGAAAGGAACTACTCAAGGCATACTTATTTTAAAAGTGGAAAACTGGTTTTTCGAATACTATCAAAATGACCAATTGATTTCAGAAAAAGTAAATGTGAAATTTTAGCGACCAGTTTCAAATGGATGGCGCAGTGTGCCCGGATTACAGAACACTATCAGTATCCATATTTGCCTTTCCAGCGGTTTTTCAAAAATTCACGCGTACCATTTTCCCGAGCATTATTTCCCGGATTGTAGAATGCTGTATTCGAAATCGCTTCCGGCAGAAATTCCTGTTCGGCAAAATTATTGGCAAAGTCGTGCGAATATTTATACGCATCACCATATCCCAGTTCTTTCATCAGTTTGGTTGGAGCATTCCGTAGTGGATTCGGAACCGGCAAATCTCCCGTTTCTTTTACCTTTTGTTGCGCATTCCCAATAGCGATATACGAGGCATTGCTTTTTGGGGAAGTCGCCAGATAAATGGCGCATTGACTCAGAATAATCCGACTTTCAGGATAACCAATAGTCGATACTGCCTGAAACGTATTGTTCGCCATGATAAAAGCCGTCGGGTTGGCGTTGCCGATATCTTCGCTGGATAAAATCAGCATTCTGCGCGCGATAAATTTCACATCTTCGCCGCCTTCAATCATTCTTGCAAGCCAATAGACTGCCGCGTTCGGATCGCTACCGCGTATCGATTTAATAAAGGCCGAAACGATATCGTAATGCTGTTCACCGGTTTTGTCATACAACACCGTATTTTGCTGAACTATTTGCATAACGCGTTCATTCGTGATTATAATTTGACCTTCATCGGAAGCGTTTACGACGAGTTCAAAAATATTCAATAGTTTGCGTCCATCGCCGCCCGAAAGTCGCAGCAGCGCTTCGCTTTCTTTTAATTTTATTTTTTTTGATTTTAATATGACATCCGTTTTCATTGCCCGTTGCAGTAATGTTTCCAGATCTTCCTTCGTAAACGGATTCAGCACATACACCTGACAACGCGACAGTAAAGCGGGAATCACTTCAAAACTCGGGTTTTCAGTAGTGGCGCCAATCAACGTAATCCAACCTTTCTCAACGGCAGCGAGCAACGAATCCTGCTGCGATTTGCTGAAGCGATGAATCTCATCAATAAATAAAATCGGGTTTTTGGAGGTAAACAATCCACCGCTCTGTTTCGCTTTATCAATGACATCACGGATATCTTTCACACCGGAATTGATGGCGCTCAACACATAAAACGGACGTTTGGATTCCTGGGCTATGATTTGTGCCAGTGTGGTTTTTCCGGTTCCGGGCGCACCCCAGAAAATCAATGACGGGATGATTCCCTTCTCAATCTGCAGGGTCAACGAACCATTAGGTCCTACCAAATGCGACTGACTGATGTATTCTTCTAGTTTTTGTGGGCGAATTCGCTCGGCTAACGGTGCTTCCATAACGTAAAATTACTATTTTTTAATCAATTTTTCGGGAGCTTTTTCCGGCTTTCCCCTTTATCTTTGTTCGTGCCTCACAAAGGATATCGGCTCTATCCGGGCTAGGGCAGTGGTTTTCAAAACAAGGAATGTATGACAAAATAGCACGAATTTTCTTTTGGTTGCATTTTTGACAAAGCCAAAAACCTTGAAACCACTACCATGAATCAAAATTTACCCGACAACCATTTCAAATTTTCGGCTTCGGTCATTACACTTCCGTTCGTATTCATATTGGTATTATGGGTCGTTTTCTGGGCAAGCATTCGCTTACAGTTCAATTTAGAGGAGTATGGCATTTATCCGCGTTCTTTAGAAGGATTGCGTGGGATTATTTTTAGTCCTTTCATTCACGGAAATTTAGAACATCTCTACAATAATTCCATTCCATTATTCATACTGATTGCCGCATTGCGGTTCTTCTATCGCGAACAAACTTTTGCGGTGTTGGTTTATGGCGCCTTGCTGACGGGATTACTCACTTGGATTATTGGCAGAGAATCGTACCATATTGGTGCCAGTGGATTGGTGTATTTGCTCGTTAGTTTTATTTTCTTCAAAGGCATGCGGACAAAATACTATCGTTTGGTGGCATTGTCTATGATGGTGATTATGGTCTATGGCAGTTTAATCTGGTATGTTTTTCCACATGTTCAGGAAGGCATTTCATGGGAAGGACACTTGGCCGGACTGATTACTGGTTTTGCTTTTGCCGTAACTTTTAAAACCCCAGAATATAAAAAACTGATTCGGTACGATTGGGAAAGACCCGATTATAATCCGATGGAAGATAAGTTTATGCAGCGCTTCGATGAACATGGTAATTTTGTCAACTTGCCCAAACCTGAAAGTATGGAAGAGCCATTGCCACTCAATTTCAATACCACTTCTGAAGAGTATTTCGTGGTGTATGATGCTGTGGAGAACAAATACATAATTAAAAGAAAGCAATAATTTCTAGCTTCTCTGACGCAGGACTTCGTATAGAAAAGCACCGCAGGCTACGGATACATTCAATGAACCAATCGATCCGAACATAGGAAGCTTAGCCTTTTCATCGACAATTTTCAATACAGAAGGATTGATACCGCGATCTTCACTGCCCATGATGATGGCAAGAGGTTCGTTTAGCACAATATCATAAATAGTTTGTTCTGTTTTTTCGGTAGCCGCTATGGTTTTGATTCCAGAACCCTGCAAGTAAAATAGGGCATCTTTAATATGTTCTACTTTGCAGATGGGAACATTAAAAACCGCTCCGGCAGAAGTTTTGACAGTATCACCATTGACAGGAGCAGAACCTGCTTTCTGAACGATAATTCCATTGACGCCGGTGCATTCCGCTGTTCTAATGATTGCGCCGAAATTTCGCGCGTCTGAAATCTGATCTAAGATAAGGAATAGAGGTGTTTTGCCGGATTCTATTGTGGCTTCTACCATTTGTTCTAAATCCATGAAACCGATAGGAGAGATGCTCGCTACGGCACCTTGGTGATTGTTTGGAGTAAGTCGGTTGAGTTTTTCGACCGGTACATAGGAAAAATTGATGTTGGCGCGTTTCATGACTTTCATCAGATCTTTCATTAATTCGCCCGAAATCTCCTTTTGAATGAAGACTTTATCGACTTCCTTTCCAGCTTGGATGGCTTCGATGATGGCACGAATGCCGAATATCAGATGTTCTTTTTCCATGGCGCAAAGATATAAAAAAACCATCCCGATTTGGGATGGTTTTAAAGTTTATATAGTATTTAGGGATTAATGGACGTCCCAGAATATTTTGGTAAGTAACTCATCGCCTCCAATTGCAGCTGCAGCAGCAGCTAAACTAGCAGCATTTAAAGTAGCTTCACCAGAAGGATAAGTCAATCTTGTTGGAACCATTGCAACTTGAGCGTCAGCAGGAGCAATTAGAACTGGGAAATCTAATCTTCTGTAAGATGTCCAGGCTTCAAATCCTCTGTTGTATAATGCATAATACGCTTGTTCTCCGATTTTTTGCTGCCATGTACCTGTTGCAGTGGCATAAGCCACACTTGGTTGTGCCAAATAAGCAGCAGCATCTGCAGGAGAAACACCCCAATAGCTCATCGAAGCGTTGATAGCATTATTGTAATGTGTTTCGGCAGTACCGCCTACACCAATTCCTCTTTCAACCGCTTCCGCTAGTAAGAATTCAACTTCTGAATAGTCAAAAAGTAAACCTTCAAATGTAGGATCTAATAAAGTAGGTCCAATATGAGAGTAGTTAGCAAAAGTATTACCTGCTCCAGGAATACCACCTAAGTAAACACCGTCTACTGTTGTAAAATATTGTGATCTTCTTGGGTCATTTAACGCATTTAACGGATCAACAATAGTTGCCGCTGGAACAAAATCATCCCGAC
>JBBRXW010000232.1:0-4091 GCA_038238295.1 Flavobacteriales bacterium
GTAGATGTCTATGTCCCTGGTTGCCCTCCAAGACCGGAACAGATTGTAGATGGCGTAATGAAATTACAGGATTTAGTGCGAACAGAATCCGTAAGAAGAAGAAGTTCACCAGAATACCAAGAATTATTGGCTTCTTATAACATCAAATAAAAAAGATGGCTCTAGAAAATACAGACATTCAAGATCAGGTTGCAGCCACTTTTGGTGATAGCGCTTTTAATTTCCAGCAGGAAAATGATATTTTTTCTTTTGAAATCGATGCCGATAAAAACACTGCCGTTCTTTTATTTTTAAAGAACAGCGACGAATTGCGTTTTAATTTCCTGACTTCATTATTTACGATTCATTATCCAGACAATGAGCCAGAAAAGCAATTTGCCATTACCTATCTGATGCACAATTGGTACGAGAACAAACGTATCAAAATACGGACTTTTATCAGCGGTGAGCATCCAGAAATCAAAACGATTTCGAATATCTTTCTTTGCGCCAACTGGATGGAAAGAGAATCATATGATTTCTACGGAATCAATTTCAAAGGGCATCCGCAACTGAAACGTATTCTCAATATGGATGAAATGATTTCGTTCCCGATGCGTAAAGAATTTCCGATGGAGGACAGCGGCCGTACCGATAAAGACGACCGTTTCTTTGGAAGAACAACAGTAAATTTATAATTTATCACATGCTATAAATGTCAGATCTATTATTGCCACCGGAGCATCGTTATGCTAAAATGATACAGGAGCGCCTCAATGAAGACGGAAGCGAGCTTTCGATCCTTAATTTAGGACCAACGCATCCTGCCACCCATGGTATCTTTCAGAATATTCTGCTGATGGATGGGGAGCGGATTCTTGAAGCGGAACCAACGATCGGTTACATCCACCGCGCTTTTGAAAAAATTGCAGAAAACCGTCCATTCTATCAGATTACACCACTAACTGACCGGATGAATTATTGCTCCTCGCCTATCAACAATATGGGCTGGTGGATGACATTAGAAAAATTACTCGATATTGAAGTGCCGAAACGGGCGCAATACCTTCGTGTTATCGTAATGGAATTGGCGCGAATCACCGATCACTTAATCTGTAATTCCATTCTTGGTGTTGATACCGGAGCCTATACCGGTTTCCTTTATGTATTTCAATTTCGTGAAAAAGTTTACGAAATCTATGAAGAAATCTGTGGCGCTCGTTTAACCACCAATATGGGAAGAATCGGCGGCTTCGAAAGAGACTGGTCTCCGGAAGCTTTCCGTTTACTGAATACATTCTTAGAGGAATTCCCGCCGGTATGGAAAGAGTTTGAAAACCTTTTTGAAAGAAACAGAATTTTCATCGACCGTACGGTAAATGTTGGACCTATCTCTGCCGAAAAAGCAATGGCCTATGGATTTACTGGACCAAACCTGCGTGCTGCCGGAGTCGATTATGACGTTCGTGTAGCACATCCGTATTCATCGTATGACGATTTCGATTTCGTTGTTCCTGTCGGAAAATCTGGCGATACCTACGATCGTTTCTGTGTTCGTAATGCCGAAGTTTGGGAAAGCATCAGCATCATCAAACAAGCCTTGGCAAAAATGCCGGAAGGACCATATCATGCTGATGTTCCGGATTATTACTTGCCTCCAAAAGAAGATGTTTATACGACAATGGAATCGTTGATTTACCATTTCAAAATTGTAATGGGAGAAGTTCCGGTTCCAGTTGCTGAAGTCTACCATGCCGTGGAAGGTGGTAATGGAGAATTAGGATTTTATCTGGTAACCGACGGAAGCCGCACGCCCTATCGCCTGCATTTCCGACGCCCTTGTTTTATATTCTACCAGGCCTATCCTGAAATGATCAAAGGTGCTTTGCTGTCGGATGCAATCGTTATCCTGTCGAGCATGAATGTGATTGCAGGTGAATTAGACGCTTAACGAAATTATAAAGGATGGATTTTACATTTTAAAATTCAAAGTATAAAAAATGGAAAGAACACAGTATATACAAAACATAAATATCTCCGATGCATTGATGACGCGAATCAATGAGTTGACCAGTCATTATCCTGCTGACAAACACAAGTCTGCCTTGTTGCCGGTGTTGCATGAAGTTCAGGATGCGCACGACAACTGGTTGAGCATCGAACTACAGGATAAAGTTGCCGAAATAATCGGAATTCTTCCTGTTGAAGTTTACGAAGTGGTGAGTTTCTACTCGATGTACAATCAACGGCCGATCGGAAAATACATGTTTGAGTTTTGCCAAACTTCTCCATGTTGCCTAAATGGCGTAGAAAATTTAATGGATTATACCTGTACTAAATTAGGAGTGAAAGTGGGCGAACCAACAGCAGACGGGCTATTCGAAGTGCGCGGCGTAGAATGTTTAGGTGCCTGTGGCTATGCTCCGATGATGCAATTGGGCGATTTCTTCAAAGAGCATTTGAATGAAGAAAAAATCGATCAACTGATTGCCGATTGTAAAGAAAATAAAATAACGTTACACGATAAATAATATGTCACAAAAAATATTATTGGATAAAATTAACGTTCCAGGCATCAAAACCTATGAAGTCTACCGCAAAGAAGGCGGATATGCATCCGTAGAAAAAGCCTTCAAAATGACACCCGACGAAGTAGTTGAAGAAGTGAAAACTTCCGGATTGCGTGGTCGTGGTGGAGCAGGTTTTCCAGCTGGTATGAAATGGAGTTTCATCGATAAGAAATCTGGAAAACCAAGACATTTGGTCTGCAACGCTGACGAATCAGAGCCGGGAACTTTCAAAGACCGTTTCTTGATGGAATACCTCCCGCACCTTTTGATTGAGGGTATGATTACGTCAAGCTACGCTTTGGGGGCCAACTTATCCTACATTTACATCCGTGGGGAATATATGTGGGTCTACAAAATTTTAGAAAAAGCCATCGCCGAAGCAAAAGCTGCCGGTTGGTTGGGCAAAAATATATTAGGTACGGGTTATGATTTGGAGTTGTATGTGCAAATCGGAGCTGGTGCCTACATCTGTGGCGAAGAAACCGCATTAATAGAATCATTAGAAGGCAAACGTGGCAACCCGAGAATCAAACCACCATTCCCGGCAGTTTCTGGTCTTTGGGCAAATCCAACGGTAGTGAATAACGTTGAAACGATTGCTGCTGTGCCGTGGATTGTCAATAATTCTGGTGCTGAATATGCTAAAATTGGAATCGGTCGTTCGACCGGAACCAAACTAATTTCCGCTTCTGGACATATCAAAAACCCTGGCGTTTATGAAATCGATTTGGGTTTGAGTGTGTATGAATTTATGAATTCCGATGAATATTTAGGTGGAATGAGTTCCGATCGCCCACTAAAAGCATTCGTGCCCGGTGGAAGTTCTGTGCCGATTTTACCTGCGGATTTAATCTATAAAACTGCTGCAGGCGAAGATCGATTGATGACGTATGAATCATTGAGCGATGGTGGATTTGCAACAGGCTCAATGCTAGGTTCCGGTGGATTTATCGTGTATAACGACACTGCTTGTATCGTTCGCAACACCTGGAATTTTTCTAGATTCTACCACCACGAAAGCTGTGGACAATGTTCCCCTTGCCGTGAAGGAACAGGCTGGTTGGAAAAAGTATTGCACCGAATTGAAAATGGATATGGTCGTGAAGAAGATATCGAATTGTTGTGGAGCATTCAAAGCAAAATTGAAGGCAACACGATTTGTCCATTAGGTGACGCTGCGGCATGGCCAGTGGCTGCTGCAATTCGACACTTTAAAGAGGAATTTGAATACCACATCCGTTTCCCCGAAAAAATAAAAAACAGAGATCACTTCGTTGCAGAGCCTTTTGAAAAGGTAAAACATTTAGTGGCGAAAACAACAGTATAAAGTCAAACAATTACGATGAAAGTAACGATAGACGGTCAAAGTATAGAAGTAGAACCAGGAACAACCATCCTTCAGGCAGCACGTATGATTGGAGGCGAAGTCGTACCGCCTGCGATGTGCTATTATTCAAAACTAAAAGGAAGCGGCGGAAAATGCCGTTGCTGTTTGGTAGAAGTTGCCAAAGGAAGTGAAGCCGACCCAAGACCAATGCCGAA
>JBBRXW010000233.1:0-4077 GCA_038238295.1 Flavobacteriales bacterium
AACAAAGCTCTTGTATATTTTTCTAAAACCAAATAATCGGATTCCGAAACAATTTCTTTAGAAAGGATGGATTCTCTCGAAATATCCTCATCATGTTCACCAGTATCCGCTTTCGTGGTCGGCGTAATAATCGGTATCGGTAATTTATCGTTTTCTTTGAGCCCTTCCGGCAAAATCACACCACAAAGGGATCTTTTACCCAAAGAATATTCTCTAGCGGCATGTCCTGAAAGATATCCGCGGATGACCATCTCTACCTTAAAAGGTGAGCACAAATGCCCAATAGCGACATTCGGATCCGGCGTTGCAATCAGCCAATTGGGAACGATATCTTTGGTCAAGGCCATAAATTTCGTAGCAATCTGGTTCAGTATTTGTCCTTTATATGGAATGCCTTTAGGCAATACGACATCAAATGCAGAAAGCCGGTCGGTGGCAATCATAATGAGAAGTTCGTCATTGATGTTGTAGACTTCACGTACTTTTCCTCGATAAACGGATTTTTGTCCAGGGAAACTGAAGTTGGTGGTCGTAATAGTAGTACTCATTGTGTGTGTTGTTGTTGCGCAAAAATACATTCTTTTTAAGTTAAAGCAAAAAAATAATCCACCAATATTCAAGCGTAACTGCTTATAAATAGTATAAGATAAAATTTTAATTATATAAACAATAAATGCTACAAAATGTCCATCTTTACAGGCGAATACGACAATTTCATTTTCAAACCAGAAATAGGAATTACACTATAAAATAAGTATATTTAAAATCTAAAATTAGTATCATATCAGTTTGAAAAAGTACTTAAAAAAAAGTGGAAAGATTTTACTTTGGATCATTGCTTCTATTGTAGCGTTGCTCCTATTGGTATTGCTTCTGATACAGATTCCTTACGTTCAAAATAAAATAAAGGATAAGGTCGTCTCCTATCTAGAGGAAAAAATTCACACTCGTGTAATGATTGGCAACCTCGATGTCAGTTTTCCCAAAAACGTTATTCTCGAAAGAGTTTATTTCGAAGACCAGCACAAAGATACCTTACTCGCCGGCGAAAAACTCGAAGTCAATCTTAGCCTTTTTAAACTACTTCGCAACGAACTAGAAATCAACACCATCGATTTGCATGGCATTACCGCCAATGTTAAAAGAGATAAAGATTCGGTTTTCAATTTCGATTATATCATTGAAGCTTTCGCTTCTAAAACGCCCAAACCGGACTCGAAACCGATGAAGATTTCCATTCATACCGTCAATCTTGATAAATTCAATGTTCGGTTGGACGACGCAATTACTAAGAACAACCTCTATTTTAACTTCAGCCATTTTGAGACGCAGATCGATAAATTTGATTTAGAGAAAATGGACTTTGATGTCCCGAAAATCAAACTTGACGGGTTGAACCTCAAGCTCAAACAAGGGTTGCTCGTTCAGGAAATCGCCTCCACAACTGCGAAAGTAGCCGATTCGCTTGCCAAAAATACCAACATCAAATTGAAGCTCGGCGATATTTCGCTATCGAAAATAAAAATTTCATACGATAATGCCGGTACGTCACTCAATACTGGATTACAACTTGAAAAGTCTTTAGTACGTGTCAATGTTTTCGATATCCAGAATCAGGTCATCGATCTCGAAAGCCTCGATATCAAAAACCTAAAAGGGGGTTTGACACTTTTGAAATTCCTACCGAAACCCAATGCTGGCGAGACAGCAGCTGTAGCTTCCAAGCCGTGGAAATTCAGACTTAATCAGGCCAATCTTAAACAAATTGCTTTCCGACTCGATAATGAAAATAAACCCAAACTTAAAAATGGCATCGATTATAATCATCTCACCGTTCAGGATTTCAATTTAGATGGCGAGAAATTTAATTATAACGGTGATGTCATTTCGGGAAATATCTATGCCTTCACCGTTAAGGAGAAAAGCGGGCTACACATCCAATCCCTGAAAACGGAATTTTATTATGGTCAGAAAACCGCCTTCCTCAAAAAGCTATACCTCAAAACACCACAGACGCTTTTAAAAGATGAACTCATCGTCAGTTATCCTTCGAGAGATTCGTTGCAAAAAAATATTGGCGATATGAAAGTCAATGCCAACATCAAAGGAAGTCAAGTCGGATTTAAAGATATCCTGATTTTTGCGCCGGATTTGGCAAAAACCAATCCATTCAAAAGCAATCCGGAAGCCGTAATGAAAATCAACAGCAAACTGACCGGAAAAATAAGCAATCTACAAATCGCCGACCTTGAACTCAGCGGTATCGGCACAACGAAAATTGCGGCCAGCGGAAGAATTACCGGATTACCGGATGTCAAGAAAGCGTATTTCAATCTTGATATCAAAAACTTAGAATCGACAGCAAAAGACATTTATTCGCTGACACCGAAAGGCACCATTCCTGCTACTATTCAACTGCCTTCAGCGATGGCAGTCAAAGGAAAATTTACCGGAACCATTAACGATTTCTTCACCAACCTGACTTTGAGAAGTAGTTTTGGCAACGCTGCCATCAAAGCCAAATTTGACCAAAGCAGAAAAGGCCATGAAAAATACCAGGCTGTAACCAACCTCACTAGTTTTGATATCGGCAAACTCATCAAAAACAAAGAGTTTGGAAAAATAACGCTTGCCGCGAAAGTCAACGGAACGGGCCTCAATCCGAAAACTGCTACTGCCAGCGTCGATGGAAAAGTGGCGCAATTGCAATACCACGGCTATAATTATCACAATGCGGCGCTAAAAGGCACCATCCGGAATGGTGTTTTCGATGCTGCCATTGTCATGAAAGACCCGAATCTCGCGTTCGATCTCAACAGCAAAGGAAGTTTTAAAGATAAATATCCTGCGGTGCAATTGGATCTGAATCTCGATATTGCTGATCTCGAAAAACTGAATCTGCATGCGGGTCCATTGAAAATGAAAGGGCAACTCAATGCCGACATTGCAACGGCCAACCTCGATTATCTAAATGGTAAAATGCTGCTGCATCATTGGAGAATCGCCAACGATAACGAAGAATTTCCGCTAGATACGATTAGTATCGTTTCGGTAGCGACACCAGAAAAAGACAGCATCATCATGCGTTCGCCAATCATCGATGCGACCGTCGACGGAAAATACAAACTGACCAGCATTGCGAATGCAATTGCCTATTCGATGTCGAAATATTACGACACCAATCCAGCATTCAAAAAAATGAAAGTTAGTGAGCAACAGTTCAAACTTTCCGCAACGGTAAAAGACAATCCGGTAATTTTTCAACTCATTCCTTCTTTAAAAAGCTTTGAGCCGATTGCCATTACCGCACGATACAATTCAATCAATGATACCATAGTTCTGGATGCACGCATTCCGAAAGTAGTCTACGACGATATCACGATTAGTAATGCTGTGGCAAAAATCGATACAAAAGAGCAGGCATTGGTATATAATGTGACACTCGACAACATTCAGAACGCCCAGTTTAAGTTGCCTTACACGAATCTTTCTGGCACAGTTGAAGCCAATACGGTCGCCTATACTCTGCAACTTCGTGACGCGAAAAAGAAAGAGCGTTATCTGGTAGCCGGAAACCTCAAAGCTATCGATGGGAACACTGAATTCCGTTTGAATAAAGACCTAGTGCTGAATTACGACGCTTGGAATATGCCTGAAAATAATCTATTACGCTTCGGTAACAACGGCCTCTTTGCCGATAATTTCGAATTGAGCCGTGAGGAAAAAAGTATCTTATTGCAATCACAGTCACGACAGCCGAATGCGCCATTGTCGCTTTACTTTAAAGATTTTCAGATAGAAACCATTACCAATATCGTTCAAAAGGATTCTCTTGCTTTAGGCGGAAAAATCAACGGACAGGCCTTAATCAAAAGCCTATCGACGAACCCAATTTTTACTGCAGATTTAATGATTCGTGATTTTAGTTTCCGAAAAGATACCATTGGAAATATCGCGATGAAAGTCAATAATCAAACCGCCAATACCTATAAAGCCAATCTCAATATTACAGGACAAGACAATCAGGCGGTGATCGACGGAAATTATCGCACCGATACCAAAACTTTTGACATGTAT
>JBBRXW010000234.1:0-4069 GCA_038238295.1 Flavobacteriales bacterium
AGTATTCACTTTTATAGTTGCTGTCGCATCAGCCACAGTTGGAGTTACTGTCATTGAAGTCGTTGCATTCGGGACCGAAATGGTATAGGAAATCGTCGCTGCAGCAAAACCCGGTGTCAATGCGCCTGTACTGGAAACAAGATTGGAAAGATTCGCATTCGTGGATGCTGCTGCTCGTGTCACTGTTATCGTATAGGTTTTCGTTGTCGTTCCATCCTGAGCAGTGACTACAGTTGTAATGGTATTGGAACCAACAATCAGTGCAATTGGTGAAGAAGCGCTACCACTGCTGACAGTTAAAGTATTCACTTTTATAGTCGCTGTCCCATCAGCTACTGTCGGAGTTACCGTCATTGAGTTGGTAGTATAGGGAACTGATACCGTATAGGCAATCGTCGCGGTTGCAAAAGCAGGCGTCAATGCTCCAGTGCTTGAGACAAGATTGGAAAGATTCGCATTGGTCGATGCTGCTGCTCTTGTTACTGTTATCGTATAGGTTTTTGTGGTTGTACCATCCTGAGCAGTGACTACAGTTGTAATAGTATTGGTTCCAACATTAAGTGCTATCGATGAAGAAGCATTGCCACTGACTACTGTCACGGTATTTACTTTAACCGTTGCAGTTGCATCGGCCACAGTCGGAGTAACGGTCATCGAACTAGTAGTAAAGGGAACCGATACGGTATACGTTATCGTCGCGGTTGCAAAGACTGGAGAAAGGGTACCAGAATTTATTGAAAGATTCGATAGGTTAGCATTTGTAGACGGTGGAGCCGCTCTTGTAACTGTGATCGTGTAGGTTTTTGTGGTTGTACCGTCTTGCGCAGTGACTACTGTAGTAATTGTATTGGTTCCAACAACAAGTGCAATCGACGAAGAAGGGCTACCATTAGCAACCGTTACAGTATTTACTTTAATTGTTGCCGTCACATCAGCAACAGTTGGAGTTATTGTCATTGAACTGGTAGCATTAGGAACCGATACGTTATAGGCAATCGTCGCTGCAGCAAAGCTAGGAGTAAGCGTGCCTGTACTTATGACAAGATTCGACAGGTTCGCATTAGTTGATGCGGCAGCTCTTGTGACGGTTATCGTATAGGTTTTTGTTGTTGTACCATCTTGTGCGGTCACCACTGTTGTGATGGTATTAGTTCCAACACTAAGCGCAATGGTTGCTGAAGCACTACCACTAGCGACTGTTACAGTATTGACTTTTATACTCGCTGTTGCATCCGCTAAAGTTGGAGTTACCGTCATGGATGTGGTAGTGAAAGGAACTGCTACCGTATAGGCAATCGTAGCTGCTGCGAATACCGGAGTTAATGCTCCTGTACTTGCAACCAGATTCGATAGGTCCGCATTTGAAGACGCTGCCCTAGTGACCGTTATCGTGTAGGTTTTTGTTGTTGTGCCATCTTGCGCAGTAACTACTGTAGTAATAGTATTAGTGCCAACGCTAAGAGCAATCGACGATGAAGCGTTACCACTAGCTACTGTAATGCCATTGACTTTTACTGTAGCCAATACATCACTAACGGTTGGGGTGACAGTCATTGAAGTCGTTGCATTCGGAACGGATACGGAATATCCAATTGTAGCTGCAGCAAATACTGGCGCCAATGTACCGGTACTAACAACAAGATTCGACAGGTTGGCATTATTGCAAGTATTTACCGTTACCGTTGTTGTTGCTGAAGTTGTGGAGCAAGTTCCATAATTGACTTGAACAGTATAACTTCCTGTTGTAGTAGCAGTATAAGTTGAGGTAGTAACTCCAAGCGATACGGCATTTTTAAACCATAAATAGGTGTAAGCAGCATTACTATTCGCATTTAATACTACGCTTCCGCCACTGCAAAAAGTTGTGGCAGTTGCGGGTGTGATTGTTGCTGGTGGGGTATTATCAAATACACCTTCCACTTTAAGTGTTAGAGAGAGACCATATGTTGCGAGGTACGATGTCCAAACACTTGCGCTTGACATATGCCAAGCGGTGCTAACAACACTTTGCCCTTGCTGGTTAGATAGTAAACTTACAGCATCGGATCCTGCATATACAATTTGATAACCAATATAATAATCGCCAGCTATAGATATCGGTGATGCTAAGGTTACAGTAGTCGGATTTGGATTTCCTTGTAGTGCGGAAATGGCTACGGTCTGGCTGTAAAGAAGTGTCCCAGGCGTTCCACCTGAACCGTCAGCACTCCATACTTTTGCGATTATATTTCCTGTTCCTGTGTGCAGATTGAAATAATATTTTAATTGTGAAAGTTTCGTCGGAGCACCACAGTTGGTGAATTTATCCGCAAAAGCCAGATCGCCTCCAACATTATGACCTGCGAGTCTTCCGCCACCAGTATATCCATAATCAGTGATTGTTCCAGTGAAATTTGTATTTGTTGTACTACAAGTAGGTGAAGTAACCACGATATAGGATGATCTTGTAAACGGTGTCGAACCATTTGCATTGGTTACGGTAAGGGTGATATTATACGTTCCTGGAATATTAAACGTAACGTTGGGATTTTGTTGCGTAGATGCTGAGGCACCGCCTCCAAAATTCCAGCTCCATGCAGTCGGCTCGGGTTCGGATTCACTTGTGAAATTTATGGCGCAGCCTGCAGGAACACTCGTTCGATCCGCAGTAAATGTCACGAGAGGTGCAGCAGCACTAGAATTACAAGCAATTACAGTCATTGGAAGAACTGAAGTACATATTGTTCCAATAGCGACATCTCGGTTTTTGATAAAAGTAGCTCCGGCAATTTCATTGCTGTTCAAGGTTCGTTTTACTTGTGTAGCCGCTATGCTATAATGCATCACTGCAGTCGCATCGATCGAATGGTTGAGTTGATGACCGTGTCCCATTTCATGAAGCATAACACTCTCAAAATCAAACTGACCTGCTGCTGGAACCCCGCTGCCATAGTACCACGAATACCCATCACTAATTAAGATATCGATTTCACTTACATAATAATTGCTGCTTACTCCTGAGCCACAATGGGAATACCAGCTAACACAGGTGGCCAATACACCGGCAGACAATGTAGAAGAGAAAGTAGCGACATTCAGTCCGTCGAAGCCATTAATAGCTGTCGTACTGCCCCCTAGCAACCAGTTCATTCCGGAAGTACAGGTCCAGGTGTTTAAAACCGTTCGCAATTTAGTCACAGCAGGCGCATTGATGCCTAGTGTCGCCTGATTGACCAAAAAAGTATATCCTCCGAACGAATTGTCTGTGATATGCGAAGGCATCCGTGCATAACCCGTATCAGGAAAGTTGGAATAAGCATAAGTAATCGTAAGTGTCGACGCACTTGTACCAGTTACCGGTACCGCATCCGAATTGGTCACCCGGATGACTCCCGTTCCCGCTCCCGGTCCGGAAATACTTGTACTCGGAACCTTTACGACAATTTGAGTGTTGGTCCACGATACGTAATCAGTAGCCAGAGGTTTTACCCATGTAGTTCCGCCATCATTCGCATTTTTAAATTCAACAAACCCTGTGCTTTGCGCCGCGCCGAAGTTAGTACCGTTGATGGTAAGAGAACTAGCCGTTCCCGATGTAATTGAAGTTGGTGTAAAACTGCTTATTGTTGGTGTGGCCAATATGCTTCTGGCGTCGCTAGCCCCAGTATTATCTCGTTGTCTTCTTTTCAAAGTTTCAAGATATGGATTCGGTTTTACTATAGAAATTGATTGTTTTGTACTATTTTTAATCGATAGATAAAGTTCGTTTTCGATACTATTGTAATGAGTAAACGGATCATGCGCGCTGTCACTCGCTTTATCATACATCACAAATCCCTGCATACTTCCGTAGGCTGTGTAACCTCTTGTTCCGGCTTCCCTGTAGGGGTTTGTTATGCATATCAATACGCCCATATCGCCTACATTAAGGACAAGTCCTGTAGAGAGCACCTGTGCAATCTCTCCTACTCTGCCTCCCTCAGTAATGATATCTATCGTTTGCAGGGTACGAGTGCCTTTGAATACTTTATAAACTTCTACGGTACTTCGCGTAAAGATGTTCCGCCTTCCAATTCCCCAGAAAGATTCC
>JBBRXW010000235.1:0-4040 GCA_038238295.1 Flavobacteriales bacterium
AACCCTGCATTTCGTGCGTAGGCATTTCGGAAATAATCCCAAAACGTATATATTTTTTCATCTGGGAATAAAGTCCTTATAGCATCAGTCCACCCCTGCTCCAGCAGCTGATGAAAAGCAGTCCTTACTTCAGGGCGGAACAGTGCATCATCAACCCACCGTTCCGGTTTATAGACGTCGAGTTCCGTCGGCATGACGTTGTAATCGCCAACCAGAATAACAGGCACATTAAACGTCAGTAAGGTTGCAGCGCGTTGTTGAAGCCTAGCAAACCATTCCATTTTATAATCGAACTTAGGTCCAGGTGATGGATTGCCGTTTGGAAGATATAGGCAAGCAATCAACCAATTGTTCTCGAGCAACCCTTCTATGTACCTGCTTTGCAAATCATCCACGTTTCCCGGGAGCATTTTACCAATTTCACGGATCGTTCCTTTGGTGAGGATTGCCACACCGTTCCATTGTTTCTGCCCGTGCCAAATGGCGTTGTAGCCCGAATCTCTAATGGCTTTTATCGGAAACTTATCCTGTGGCGCTTTTAGTTCTTGCAGGCATACCACATCGGGTTGTTCTTCGGAAAGCCAACGCAGCAAGACTGGAAGCCTCCCGTTGATACCATTGACATTATACGTCGCAATTTTCATGATACTAATTTAAAAAAACAAGAGCCAATTACAATTTTAGTTGCTTGCTGGCTCTTGCCTTATCGTTGTGGAATTTTGTACGTTACTTTATACTGCACTTCCTGGCGCACTCGGATCCATATCTGAAGAGGGACCAGGATGCTCGAGAGGATCTACATTCCCCCAATCTCCTTGGGAATCCTCATCATCATCTTCCTGCTTCTTTTTATCTTTATCATCAGTACAATCAAGCGACCATTGCTGGTCATTATTTTCAAAAATTAGATCATTCGACCCATCCGAAATAGGTTGGTTATTCGTTTCCATGCTAATTTTTTTAATGCCATTTATATGGCGGTGGTTGAAAGATAAAGGTACACATAGCTGTTGGCTGTTAATTTATAGTGTTTTGAAGAAAGGTTATGTAATTATCATATATTTTACTATGGAAATAGCTTTCTGATAATACGTTGCAAGTTCCCGTTACAAACAAAAAGTACGCTCTAACACTACACTAAATAAATGCAAATGGAAGAGCGGTAGATGAAAGTTTACAATTCTGCTTTCTATTTAGAAAAACAAATAGCATCCATTTCAATAATTGATTTATCTTTATGCTTTATTTTCTTAAAATATAATCAACTTCATTATGAGTCTTACGAGAAATAGGAGTACATTCTCAAATTGGTTTTTAAAACGACCCAATACTTCCGGAGCTTTAGTTTTTCTCCTATTACTTTTAGCGGTGTTTCTTATAGTAAAGTGGCGATATACTAATGTAAAAGAAAATCAACAACGCGAGATGTCGACCATTCTTAGTGTGGTGCAAAGTAATTTTGATCAAATCTTTAAAAACAGCTATGTCACCACTTTGACACTGGCTATGACTATTAATGATAAAGGAGTTCCTGAAAATTTCGATAAAAATGCACCTCAATTAATACGTGCCAACGGCGTTATTGATATCTTAGAACTTGTTCCCGGTGGCGTCATCAAATACGTATATCCGTTAAAAGGCAATGAAGCCGTCCTCGGTTATGACATTCTACATTCACCTGAGGTAAGAAAGGAAGCCCAAAAATCGATTACCTCCAAATTAATGTATTTTGCCGGACCACTGAAACTGAAGCAAGGCGGAACTGCTGTTGTAGGAAGGCTGCCTATTTTTAAACAAGATAGATTCTGGGGATTTTCCGCTGTGGTGATCAGCTTAGAGAAACTGATTAAATTTTCGGGGATCAAATCTATCGATGACTCCAAATATTATTTTCAATTTTCTAAAGTGAATCCTGTAACCAACAAGGAAGAGTTCTTTTTCCCCAATCAAAAAAAAATTTCAAAAAACTATTATCAAACCGTGACCATACCCGATGGTGACTGGAAGCTTTATTTGATTTCCAAGGAAAAAAATCCTGTGTTCAATCAAATCCGGGTGTCGTGTATTCTAGGCTTTTTACTATCATTTATCTGTGGATTTTGGGTAGCGTCTATCATGAAAAAACCCGCACAATTGCAGAAAAAAGTGGAAGAGCAAAGCAGAAAAATACAGGACCGTGAAGTGGAGTTTACCACTTTATTTGACCAAGCACCTTTAGGAATTGCAAAAGTGAATGGTGACAGCGGAAATCTAATCGCTGTGAATCGTCAATTTTGCAAGATAACCGGGTATTCTGAAAAGGAGTTGTCCGGCTTTAATTTTCAAAAAATTACCCATCCCGATGATCTGGAGGAAGACCTCAATTGTCTGAATAGAATAAAAGACGGCACTTTGAATGAATTCGCCTTGGAAAAAAGATATATCCACAAAACTGGCAAACCCATTTGGGTCAACCTCATTGTTTCAAAAATAAAACAATCGGATCACTCCAAAAATAATATTGCAATTATTGAAGACATTACCGATAAAAAACGCAGTGAAGAAGAATTAAAAAAATCGTTTGAATTGGTTTCAGATCAAAACAAAAGGCTGTTAAACTTTTCCTATATCGTTTCGCATAACCTACGGTCACACACAAGCAATATCGAAATGATAAGCCAATTTTTAGAAACTGCCAAGACCAAAGAGGAACGCGACGAGATGATAGATTTATTAAAAAAAGTATCCGTATCGCTCAATGAAACGATGGCCAACTTAAATGAAGTCGTCAGTATAAGAACCAATATTAATTTAAGTATCGAACGCCTCAATCTCAGAGATTATATCGAAAATGCGACATTGATACTGAGTCAACAAATTACCATGGCGGCCGCCACAGTTCAAAATTTAGTTCCACCAACTATCGAAATCGATTACAATGCTGCGTATTTAGAGAGCGTCCTTTATAATCTGATCTCGAATGCCATTCGGTATAGTCACGCAGGTCGAACACCTGAAATAGTTCTTTTATTTGATGAAAAAACAAAATCATTGCAAATTTCTGACAATGGAATTGGTATTGATTTAGAAAAAAACGCGGAAAAGCTTTTTGGTATGTACCAAACATTTAATAACAATCCCGATTCAAAAGGCATTGGATTATTTATTGTTAAAAATCAGATTGATGCCATGGGCGGAACGATTAAAGCCGAAAGTCAACTTCATATAGGAACCACCTTCAGAATTTATTTCAAATGAGTAACAAAGTAATCTGTATTATCGATGACGATCCTATATATCTACTTTTGATAAAGAAGATTATTGCCATTGCCGGAACTGATTATGCCACTATAAGTTTTAAGAACGGTAAAGATGCTCTCGATTATTACACCGCACTACCGGAAAATTTACCGGATATCATTCTTTTGGATATCGAAATGCCAATCCTGGATGGTTGGGATTTTTTGAATGAAATCGAAAATCGCGACACCGAAAATACCGCGATTTACGTAGTGACTTCTTCTATTTCACATGAAGATAAAGAGAAAATAAAATCCTTTTCAAAAGTCAGCGGTTATTTCTCAAAACCGATGAATATTGAAAAAATACTACAAATTACAAAAGGATAGAATTTATTTGCGGGCTGCCAGTCTGAATACGGGATTCGGTTATCTGAGAATTCGAAGAACGGCAACCACCACAATGATGTAAACATATCTGATAATCCTGCAAATCGCTCTTGCAGGCAACCCATACATTTGCAAGACATCCATAAAAAATAGCATCATGAAAAATCGAAATCTGGTAGCTGCATTGCTTTTAAGTGTTGCATTTCTATCTATGTCCTGCACGAATGACAACAACGATGGGAACACTACTGCCCCACTCGCGGCCAAATGGAACCTGACAAAAGTAGGTACACTGTTCGCCGGTCAGGAAGTCTTTACAGATCCTCCTCAAAACGAAAGTGGCTGCGCGAAAGACTATCTCGAATTCCACGTCGATAATACCGTGACTGCCGGAGATTATGACTCAAGCGTCAGTGCCTGTGCCCTAATTAC
>JBBRXW010000236.1:0-4030 GCA_038238295.1 Flavobacteriales bacterium
GGATAACTGGAAAAAAATTGAACTAACCGACGGCTCAGAAGGCTGGATTGAAAGCTCGGCCATCCGGGAAGTCAAATAATCAATGATTTTTTTTGGAATGCTCAAATTCAAATTCCTTCGACTTGAATGCTTCAAACCAAGCTGAGATAGCCGGATATATGCTTTTTGAAATTGCCTCTATCGGATGATACAACATCGATTTTTCCTTGGTTTTTTCAGAAAGAAACGCGTCATCAAAATTGATTTTCTGAAACAAATTCAACAGTATACTCAATACCAGAATCGTTCTCAAAATCCCGAATAAAGCGCCCAAAAGATTGTTCAACAACCCAAGGCTTGCAAAATTGGCAAGCGACGTAAAGGCTTTCGCTAATGTAGAAACAGCGATGATGACCAAGATGAATGTCAAAGCAAAGGCCGTCACCTGAATGGTTTTCGGATTCCACCCAACATGCTGTTCCAAATACGCTTTCGTCAGATAGGAGCACTTGATAGCAACATAAATCCCCAACAGTACTGAAACCAACGAAGCCAATTCGACAAAGAAACCGTTGCGGAAACCTTTGAATAAACCGACAGCTAAAAACACCCCTAAAAAAATATCCAGAAAACCCATCAAAAGCAATTTAAAATCCAGCCACAAATATAAAAGAATTGGATAGCAACTGTTGCCAAATTTCAATTCTTATCTTTGCGCTTTCATTCTATGAAATGAACGCAACATTCCTATCGGATAACTTATAACTTAAATCATGTCAAGAGACATCCAACTCAAAGAACGCTGGGAAAACCTCGTCAACATACTTTCCAACCAATTTTCACAAGGCGAAGACCTCGACCTCGATGCCATCATCTATTTGATTGGCGTACAGGAACTCGGGAAAGTGCACCAGAAATATAAAAAAGACGAAAAGCTCAATTTGATGCACATTGCCATCTGCCGTTTACTCGAGCCCTATGGTTTTTACGAATTTGATTTTGTCGACGAAGACGGCTGGCCGCACTACAATGTCAAAGAAGAATTGCCGCCGCTCAAGGCCGGCGAACAATCGGTGCTGATGAAAGAAGCCATTGTAACGTACTTTTTAGAACGCGAAGTCATTCAATAATTTCACTTTTAAACTTTGTGAAAACCTTGCGCACTTTGCGGTTAAATCCTTATTTTTGCGCTTTCAATTACGAAATGACCATGATCGATAAAATTAAAGAACACATCACCGAAGCGCAAGCATTCTCGACCCAAAACAAGGAAGAACTTGAGGCGTTCCGGATCAAATATCTCGGAAGCAAAGGATTGTTGAAAGACTTTTTCGCTGAATTCAAAAATGTTCCCAACGAACAAAAAAAGGAATTCGGACAAGTCATCAATCTTCTCAAAACTTCTGCGGAGGACAAAGTAAAATCCATTCAGGAAGCACTCGAAAGTAAAGAAGAAATCAAAGGCGTTTTCGGCGACCTTTCGCGTCCCGGAGAACCGTTAATTATAGGTTCGCGTCACCCGATTTCGTTGGTAAAAAATCAAATCATCGACATTTTTTCAAACATCGGTTTCAACGTTTCTGAAGGCCCGGAAATAGAAGACGACTGGCACAATTTCACCGCATTGAACTTGCCGGAATACCATCCCGCGCGCGACATGCAGGACACCTTTTTCATCCAGACCGATCCGGATATTTTGCTCAGAACACATACATCCTCGGTGCAGGTGCGCTACATGGAAACCAACAAACCGCCCATCCGTACGATTTCACCAGGAAGGGTTTTCCGTAACGAAGCCGTATCCTCGCGCTCGCATTGCATCTTCCACCAAGTCGAAGGTTTGTATATCGATAAAGACGTTTCGTTTGCCGATCTCAAGCAAACATTATTATATTTCACTAAAGAAATGTTCGGCAAATCTAAAATCAGATTGCGCCCGTCCTATTTCCCGTTCACCGAACCAAGCGCTGAGGTCGATATCTATTGGGGTCTCAAAACCGAAACTGATTACCGGATCACCAAAGGAACGGGCTGGTTGGAAATCATGGGTTGTGGAATGGTCGACCCGAACGTTCTCAAAAACTGCGGCATCAATCCCGACGAATACAACGGATTTGCTTTCGGAATGGGAATCGAACGTATCGCCATGCTGCTATACCAAATCGGAGATATCCGCATGTTCTACGAAAACGATGTGCGTTTTTTAGAGCAATTCAAGTCGAGTATTTAAATTGTAAGAAGCTATTCCGGCTATTCGCTGCAATCTCTGCGAGGATTTCCGCTACTATCCGGGCTAGGGCAATTGCCACCAATACCCTAACGGTCTAAAGATTTCACCATCTTATGAAAAAAGACATCACAATACCCGAAGTCGAAAACGTTTTCCTCGCCGCCGTACAGGAATGGAGCGACGATTTTATGGAAAAGGTCTGGTATGTCTATCTTGTCAACGACAGCGACTTCCAACTCGATGGCGTGATGGTGGTTTCCAAAGCATTCGGTACCATTGATGGCGAAATGAAAAAAACCTCTTTGTTACGTCACGCTTTTGTAACAATCCCAGCGGTTTCAGTCGTCAAAATCGAAATGGTGGAAAACAGTGTTCTGGCTTTAAACAACGAATTCATGGTCACGTTCTTTATCGGAAACACATTATACGACAAAAAATATACTTTTAAAGCACATGCGATTCACGAAGATTATGTAGAGGAAGTGCCGGTTCTGTTTGTCGACGGTGTGATTGTAAGGTAATTTTAGTGCGACAACTTTTTCTCAAAAGCTTTGCGGATTCCGGACCGAAAAGTCACCTCTCCACAATACACATAACCGAGTTTCTCAAATATGCGCAGCATCGCTAAATTGTCGAAGTTCGTGTCTGCCTTAATGCTGAAAACAGTATTTTGCAACGCAATATCCTCAGTTAAAAGCAGCATCTTTTGTGCTAAACCTTTGCCTAGATAGTGTTCTGAAATGGCAAGCCGGTGGAGCACTACAAAATCGTTGTTGGTCAGCCACTTTCCTTTTAAATCGGTATAAGCAGGTTCATCGTTAATCAGGATGGCAGCATAACCGGCGATCGTATCATCCACAGTTAAAACATATCCAACACCTTTTTCGATATCGTGTTCTACCACTTCGGGATTCGGATAGCCATCCTGCCATTGCTGGCTGCCGTCTTGTTTTCGGCGGAGTATCGCTTGCTGTAAGATAATCCAGATTTGCGGGATTTCGAATACCGTAGCTTTTCGTAGCATGCAGTTCATTTTGGGATCAATCCAGTTTGTCAGTTAGTTTCTTAAAGACTTTCTTCGCATCCTTGCCTTGGTATAAAATTTCGTAGACCGCATCGATAATCGGGGTTTTGGCGCCGTATACTTGGTTGAGTTCCCAAGCACTTTTCGTGGCATAATAACCTTCGGCGACCATGCTCATTTCCATCATTGCACTTTTTACCGTATAACCTTTTCCGATCATATTGCCGAACATCCGGTTTCTTGAAAATACCGAATAACCGGTAACCAATAAATCGCCGAGATAGGCGGAGTTATTAATGTTGCGTTTCATCTTATGGACTTTCCGTATAAATTTTTTCATTTCACGGATTCCGTTGCTCATCAATACCGACTGGAAATTATCGCCATACCCAATGCCATGCGCTATTCCGGCAGCAATGGCATAGATGTTTTTGAGCATCGCTGCATATTCGGTCCCGATAATATCATCACTGATTTTGGCCTTGATGTAGTTCCCAGACAAACATTTGGCAACAATTGTAGCTTTAGCGCTATCGCCGCAGGCAATCGTCAGGTACGATAAGCGTTCTAAAGCGACTTCCTCTGCGTGGCAAGGGCCGGTAATCACTCCGATATTTTCAAAGGGAATATCATAAACTTTATTAAAATGCTCGCCGACAATCAGACTGGTTTCGGGAACGATACCCTTTATCGCAGAGAAGATTACTTTGTCCTTCAGGCTTTCGGTGAGTTTCGCCAATTCGCCACCTAAGAAAGCGGATGGGATCGCAAAAATAATATAGTCGGCATAGGCCACC
>JBBRXW010000237.1:0-3979 GCA_038238295.1 Flavobacteriales bacterium
GTACCCATGTTTTCTGAGTAGAAAGTCTGACCAAAAGTCACGGAACTAACTACCATTAATAGTAAAATGTAAAGTTTTTTCATTTTTAAGTTTTTAAAATTTTAGACTACAAATATAAGAAGTATTTTCCTTTGTGTAAAAGAAATTACGGTAAATTAATGTTTAAGGAAGTGTGGTTAAAAAAACAACTACTTGACTATCAGTTTTCTAGTAGCGGTAGCTTCTCCTTCACGGATTTTAATTATGTAGACGCCTGGAGAAAGAGACGAAATATTCAATTCTTTAGAATTTAAAATAGCTTGAAATACTTTTTTACCCAATACATCAAAAATAGAGATATCCTTATCTAAAGAAGATTTGGATGTGATGTAAATTTTGCCATTGCTTACCGGGTTCGGGTAAAAACTTAAACCATCGATTGCAGCAGGTTGTTGCTTGTTTTCCTGCGCCACCATTGTGAAGGAAAACAAACAAAACAAAAACGATACGATATATAAGTAGTTTTTTCTCATGATACTTTAAATTTTGTAAATGTAGAAATATTTTTTCAAATACCAAGCCAAAAAAAACATCCCAATCATTGGGATGTTTTGTATTATTTTATGATAAAAAAATCTGCCCTTATTGAATTAAATTCTGACCGTCAACTGTCGACCATGCTCCTGCCGATAAAGAAGCCCCTGTAGCTGAAGCATTGGCAGTAAAACTTCCAGCAGGGAAAGCAACAATAAAATCATTCGGTGCCAAAACTACCCTTCCAATCGGAGTGAGTATGTTGGTGTTGGTTACTTTTACGTTCGTTACTTTAATTTTAGAAGTGTTTACCTGATGATCATTGGTTACTTTGTCTTCAATCCGAACCACGGCTCCATCAAATGTAACTGGTGGCGTGGCGGTATTCGTAAATCCAGTATAGCCATCAATAATGATATTATCATATATTCCGTTCCCTTCTCTTTTGAACTGAATGGCATCTACCTGATTATCGCCTACTTCAGGAACATTTCCGGCAGCTCTTTTCAAAGTTATATTGACAACTTTTGGACCGTATGCATTGTCATTCAATGACGCCTCAATCTCCATTCCGTAGTTTCCTTTTACAGTTTGATACGCATACCAATTGCTGTTATTCTGACCTTGCCATCCATCTTGCCAGTCAAAGGCATCATCATAGTTTCCGTAAGAAATAAGATTGGTAGCACTAACAGTTCCGCCAAAAAACTCATAACCATCATCTGCACCTTTATAAGATACCAAGTGATCTAAAGTTGTTCCTGATCCAACAGCATAAAAAGTAAACCCATTATTTTCTTTCACTCCGTCATTCAATTTTGCGCCAGCATATTCTACCCTTGCATAACGCAATGTTCCGCCATTATGGGTAGCATTTGTTCCTCCATAAGAAATATTATTTCCGTCTTCTGAAGTAGAACTTGTCCCGCCACCGGCAACGTGAACTGGTGCGTCACCATACATGATAATTCCTCCCCAAGACCCCGCCGTTTTAGAAGCTTCTGTAAATACAACAGGATCCGCAGCGGTTCCATTAATATTTAATTTTCCTCCTTGAAGTACCACTAACGCATTGTTTACAGATACAGTTTTATCACAGGTAATTTTTGAACCTGCATCAAACGTAACAGTCACTCCCGATTTGATCTTCACAATACCTACTAACGAATACGTACCATAAGCATAGGTAGTATTTGTGGTGATTTCACCTGTTATCTGCCCTACAACGGGTGCCGGGTTAGAGTTATCATTACTTACAGAACAAGCAGTCAATAAGCTAACGAATAATAAACCTAAAATTGATTTTTTCATGTTGTTGTTTTTATTTTTTGTTTCAGCAAATTTATAATCTGAGCTTTTTAAAGGAGTTATTTTAAGGTTACAAAAAAGTTATTTTAAGCTCATTTTAGTATGAAATTAATGTAAACTCCAACCAATTTGTAAACATTAAAAAAGTGGCATTTAAGCCGCCTTGATTAAAATGTATAACTAAGATTTAAAGAAAATCCAACCCCCTTTTTATAACTCGATGCTGTAAAAGAATTTTGGTTGATTGGCACTGTCCCATTGTTTCCAAATTCAATTTTGCGTTTAGGATTCAACAGGTTGTCTGCAGAAAATTTCAAATCGAAATGATCCGACAATTTACTGCTCCAAACCATATCCAATTGTTGAAAAGGCAACTCATACGCATGATCCGCATTGTTCGTTCCGATAGCATAAATTCGTTTCGAAAACACCGCATAGACCAACGAAAGGGTATGGCTCGTTTTGCGCAATTTGAATTGGTATTTCAAATCCGAATTCACCAAAAACTTAGAAGCACCCTGCAATTCTCTCGTATTTTTAAAAGTTTCGATGGTATTGGTTGAGGTAACATTTCCATCTTCATCTTGCGTTTCGTACTTTGGACTCACATTCACTTTGGTTTTCAATAATGACGTATTAAATCCTAATGAAAAGTTTGATAAAGCCGGGCTAATTCTTTCCAAACCAACAATACATTCCGCTTCCAAACCATAAAGAACCGCGCTTTCAGAATTTAAAAATGAAGTAATCGTCGATGTGGTTGCATTCGAAATAAACGCTCTTTCTATCGGGTTTTTCAAATATTTCCCGAAAACACCAACAGCAAACATTTCCTTTGAAGTTGGGAAAACCTCAAATTTTAAATCCGAATTATAATCATCACTATTTTTTAACAGTGAATTCCCTTGCGTCGAAGTACCGTCCGCATTCAGATACGTCAAAGGAAACGATTCCATGATTACAGGGCGCGTATACGTTTTGCTCGCAGCGAAACGAATGTTGCTTTTTTCTGTGACCTCATATTTCACATTCAGCGAAGGCAAAATATAATTGTTGTTGTATTCCCTTACTACGAAAGGAGCTCTTTGGGATCCTTGTTTTCTAAACAATGTCGTTCTGTTATTGCTTTCGAATCTGATGCCGCCGTTCACTTCCCATTTAGTTCCAAAATGCAAAAGCAAATCGGTATACCCAGAATTGTTATATTCAAGTAATTTTACTTTGAATGTTGCGGACGAATTTTCAATGAAACTAAAATACCCAATCTTCAAATCATCCTGAATTTTGTCTCCGATAGTATTGATATTATAGGTGAATCCCGGATTATTAGACGTCGTAGAAGCAATAAATCGGTACGAACTTTCCATATAAGAAACCTTACCGTTATAACCCAGTGTCCATTTGTTTTGCTTTTCTGTATTATGGCCAAACTTTAATGCGTATTCACCCAATCCGGAAACGAAGTAATTTCCATCAACGGATAAATACTGACGAAGAAAGTTGTTTCCACCATAAGCTACCGTAATATCGCCATTCTCCGATTTCGTTCCTTCGAAAAACTTACGATCCGGCTGGCTGTATTGTGTTTTTGCAAACGAAACGCCACCTTTCAGCGTTTGATTTTTACTCAAAGTAAATTCGCCCAAAAGCTGCGTGTTCAAGTAATCGGTTTTATCCAATTGGTTGGTACGGATGAATTGATTCCCCAAACCTAGATTCGAATTACCAAATTGATCCTGAATCAGATTATCCGTTGTTTTAATGTATAAGGCATTGAACGCTAATTTTAATCGGTTCGCCGTATAACTCAGTCCCAAAAGGGCAGTGGTCGACGTCTTATAATCGTATTCTGATTTGATGTAATCATTTCCAAAAGTCGAGTTGGTTGCCGAAGTTTCCAAAGTCCGGTCGATACCTTCTTTAAAAGCATACGTATTATCAAAATTCAACGAAAGTAAATACGAGAATGTACGGTCGCTTTTCAAATTGAATTTTTCAGAATGCAGAATGCCAATGCTTGAATTCAATGGACTCGTTGTTTTCGTTACATTAAATCCGCTCTTTAAATATTTCAAGGATTCCGCTGAAGATAACGTTCGGCTCGAAGGATAACTTCCTAAAACCGACGGCAATTCCCGGTCTTTCCCGTTCCATCCAA
>JBBRXW010000238.1:0-3967 GCA_038238295.1 Flavobacteriales bacterium
GGGTATACTACCTGTTTAAATTATTGTTTAATCCATCCTTACCTTGGGTTTAGGGTTCCGGGTTACGGATTCAGGGTTTTACCTTGCCTCCTTCTCCCTTATCTCTTGCCTATCCGTACGGATAAAAATTTAACGTGTGAATAAAGAACTAATCATCCGATCTAGTCCTGAAGCCGTAGATTTTGCCTTATTAAAAGATGGAAAACTAATTGAATTACACAAGGAACAAGAAGCGAGCAACTTTCAAGTCGGCGATATCTTTGTCGCTAAGATCCGAAAACCTGTTGCCGGTCTCAACGCTGCTTTTGTAAATGTTGGCTTCGAAAAAGATGCCTTCTTACATTACCACGATTTAGGTCCCAACCTAGCTTCCCAATTGAAATTCATAAAACTTGTCAACGCAGGTAAAATAAAAGATTTCTCCCTCAAAAACTTTCAGTTTGAAAAAGAGATTGACAAAGACGGTTCGATAATGGATATTATCAACGCCAATCAATCCATCTTAGTGCAAGTTGTCAAAGAACCTATATCCACCAAAGGACCAAGACTAAGCTCCGAGCTTTCTCTTGCCGGGCGTTTTATAGTGCTCGTGCCGTTCTCCGATCGCGTTTCTGTTTCTCAAAAAATAGAAGAAAAAGGCGAAAAAGACCGACTCAAAAAACTTGTACAAACCATCAGACCCAAAGGTTTTGGCGTTATTGTTCGCACAGTAGCCGAAGGCAAAAAAACAGCCGAAATAGAAAAAGATTTGCAGAACCTGCTCAGCAGATGGACTGCAATGTGTAAAAAATTACCAACCGCTCATCATCCGTCGAAAGTATTAGGAGAGCTCAACAGAGCATCTTCGATATTGCGAGACGTTTTCAATGATACCTTCAGTGGTATTCATATCGATGACGAGGAGTTGTTCAACGAAACAAAGGATTACGTGGAAGAAATTGCACCATCCAAACAATCAATCGTAAAGTTTTATCAATCTAAAGACACACCGATTTTCGAGAAATACAACATAGAGAGACAAATTAAAACTTCCTTCGGAAAAACCGTATCAATGAGTAAAGGGGCTTACCTGATCATAGAACACACGGAAGCGCTACACGTCATCGACGTCAATAGCGGCAACCGTTCTAACAAAGCCAACAACCAAGAAGATACCGCCATGGAAGTCAACATGATCGCCGCCGCCGAAATCGCAAGACAATTGCGCCTTCGCGATATGGGAGGCATCATCGTCATCGATTTTATCGATCTCCAAAATCCCGATAACCGAAAAGTGCTGTTCGATTTCCTACGTGAGGAAATGAGCGATGATAAAGCCAAGCATAAGATCTTGCCGCCGAGTAAATTTGGACTTGTCCAAATTACCCGTCAGAGAGTAAGACCTGAAGTTAACATTAAAACCAGAGAAGAAGATCCCAACAATGAAAGTGGCGAAATAGAAGCGCCAATTCAAATCATTGACAAAATCAACTTCGACCTGGAACGCTTACAAAAAGTCCATAAGAAAGTCGTACTCAACGTACATCCGTTTGTGGCTGCCTACCTCAGTAAAGGTTTTCCATCCTTACGTTCGAAATGGTTTTTCGAATATAAGAAATGGGTAAAAATCATACCGCGGGACGCGTACACCTTTCTCGAATATCATTTTTTCGATCAAAACGGGAAAAAGGTCTCTTAAAAACAAACCGCCTTTCATTACGATTGGCGGTTTTTTTATTGCCGTAAGGAGCTAATCCGGCTCTCCGCTATATCTTTTACTGCGTTACACTTCGCAAAAGGATGCCGCTTCTATCCGGGCTAGGGCACTTTCGTGAAATTTAATTCTTTCTCCTGGCTGCAAAAAACCGTAGCATCAAAGCTGACGCTTCTACCGCCATAACTCCGGAAACCACTACCGTCTTCGGATGCAATTGCGTTCCCATCGCCCGATAGCCGCGATGATCATCACCAGCTCCAAAAACAATTTTCGAAATCTGACTCCAATACAACGCGCCGGCACACATCTGACACGGTTCTAAAGTCACATATAATATACAATCCTTTAAATATTTCCCGCCTAAAAAATTCGCCGCCGCTGTAATCGATTGCATTTCAGCATGCGCTGTCACATCATGCAACATTTCGGTCAAGTTGTGCGAACGTGCGATAACTTTATTGTCGACGACAATCACAGCGCCTACCGGAATCTCGCCTTTTTCATAAGCGATTTCCGCTTCCTGCAAGGCTTTTTTCATAAAGTATTCGTCGGTGAAAATGTTTTCCATGGCGCAAAAATAGGAATTCAATTTGTTACCTTTGCTGTATGTCTGACAATTTACTTTCACAGATTCAAAATCCGACTGATTTGCGACACCTGTCCGAATCGCAATTGCCACAACTGGCAAGAGAATTACGCGATTTCATTATCAATATCGTTGCGACAAAAGAAGGGCATCTCGGTGCCAGCCTCGGTGTCGTCGAACTGACAATTGCGTTGCATTATGTCTTCAATACGCCCGAAGATTTATTGGTTTGGGATGTAGGTCATCAGGCCTACGGGCATAAAATCCTGACCGGAAGACGCGACCAATTTCATACCAACCGACAACTCGGTGGCATTTCAGGATTTCCTAAACGGAGCGAAAGCATTTACGATACCTTTGGCGTTGGACATTCGTCTACCGCAATTTCTGCAGCGCTCGGAATGGCAATTGCGTCGCATTTAAAAGGCGATTTCCAAAAACAACACATTGCTATAGTCGGAGATGCTTCCATTGCGTCAGGAATGGCGTTCGAAGGCTTGAACCATGCCGGTGTAACCGATGCCAATTTGTTAGTGATTTTAAACGATAACGCGATTGGAATTGATCCGAGTGTCGGAGCGCTAAAAAACTATTTCACCGCAGTGAAAGAAGGTAAAAATCCGAAGCAGAATAACATGATCAAGTCATTGAACTTCGATTATACCGGCCCGATTGACGGGCATGATATATTTGCGGTGATAAAGGAATTGCGACGGCTTCAAAAAGTGGATGGCCCAAAATTCCTTCACATTATTACCACCAAAGGAAAAGGACTACGGCAGGCGGAAGACAATCAGGTGCAATACCATGCGCCCGGTAAATTTGATGCAGCTACCGGAGAACTGTTACCCAAATCAGAAGAAAACCTTCCGCCAAAATTCCAGGATGTTTTCGGATTGACCATTTTAGATTTAGCCGGACAGAACGAAAAAATCATCGGGATTACTCCGGCGATGCCGTCTGGAAGTTCGTTAAAGTTTATGATGGAAGCGTTTCCAAAACGTGCTTTCGATGTTGGTATTGCCGAACAGCATGCCGTTACGCTATCGGCAGGCATGGCGACCCAAGGCATGATTGTGTTTTGTAATATCTATTCGACTTTTCTACAAAGAGCCTATGATCAGGTCATTCATGATGTCGCGTTGCAAAATCTGCCCATTATTTTTTGTCTCGACCGAGCCGGAATCGTAGGGGAAGATGGCGCCACACATCACGGCGTTTTCGATTTGGCGTATTTGCGCTGCATCCCAAATATGATTGTCTTTGCCCCTTTGAATGAAATCGCTTTACGCAATATTTTATATACCGCACAATTGGGTTTGAATCATCCAATCGCAATTCGTTATCCAAGAGGTCGCGGCGTAATTATCGATTGGCAGCAGCCATACCAGGAAATCGAGATTGGAAAATCTTCCTGTCTTAAAGAAGGAAGCACTTCGGCTATACTTTCTACGGGAACCATCGGAAACAATGTTATAGAGGCTTTAGTCAACATTGGCCATCCGGCATCGATCGCGCATTATGATTTCGGCTTTGTAAAACCTTTGGATGAAAAGGCATTGCATACTATTTTCAAACAATTCAAAAAAATTATTACAATTGAAGATGCCGTAATAAAAGGCGGATTTGGAAGCGCCATTATCGAGTTTGCCACACAAAACAACTATTCGATTCCGATAGAAACA
>JBBRXW010000239.1:0-3936 GCA_038238295.1 Flavobacteriales bacterium
GCCGCTCGGTGATAAATTCGGGAGGAAATACATCATCTGGTTTTCTGTTTTTGGCGCGACACCGTTTGCATTACTGTTGCCCTATGTTGACTTATTCTGGACCGATGTGCTGATGATTATTATCGGCATAATCATCTCGTCCGCTTTCCCAGCGATTATCGTTTATGCGCAGGAACTGATTCCAAAAAAACTAGGAATGATTTCCGGATTGTTCTACGGATTTGCTTTTGGAATGGGCGCATTGGGCTCGGCATTACTCGGAATTCTCGCCGATCACACGTCGATACAGTTCGTATATTTCATCTGTTCGTACCTGCCAATCATTGGAATCATTTGCTATTTCCTGCCGAATTTAAAGAAGAAGTAGGAGCTGTTTCCCGCTATCCATTGCAATCTGTCATTGCAATGAGGAACCATCAAGCCATCTCTTCCGATTTTAAGTCATAACTTAATTATAAATTCGCAATGACAGGATTTTCATTGCTATCGGGGCTACGACATTTTTTAAATTTGTATACCTCTCGTTAAAATGCTAATTTTACCATTCAAAATTTTGTTATGAATACACCCATCACTGCGGAGATCTTGCAGCAATTAATAGCTATTACCGGCGCCTCGTATGTCTTTTCGGATATCGAAACTCGAAAGCATTATGGCCACGACGAAACCGAAGATTTGGTATTTCCGCCAGCAGTGGTCGTAAAGCCAGGAAACCCTGAAGAAATTGCCGCGATTCTAAAAGTGGCAAACAAACATAAGATTCCGGTCACTGCCATTGGCGCACGAACGGGTTTGAGTGGCGGTGCCTTGTCAGTCTATGAAGGCATCGGATTGTCGATGGAGCGTTTCAACAAAATCCTGCACATAGATGAACAGAATTTGCAAGTAACTGTCGAACCCGCTGTCATCACACAAGTGCTCCGAGAAAGTGTCGCCGAAAAAGGATTGTTTTATCCGCCAGATCCGAGCAGCCAAGGAAGTTGCTGGATAGGAGGAAATGTCGCCGAAAATGCCGGTGGCGCACGTGCCGTTAAGTACGGTGTGACGAAAGATTATGTCTTAAATTTAGAAGTTGTTTTGGCCAATGGTGACATCATCTGGACAGGCGCGAATACTTTAAAGAATTCCACCGGATACAACCTCACACAGTTGATGGTCGGCAGCGAAGGAACACTTGGAATCATTACAAAAATTGTCATGAAATTGCTCCCGAAAAACTCGCACAATATTCTGATGTTAGTTCCTTTTTACCAATCGGAGGAAGCGTGTGAAGCAGTTTCTGCCATTTTCAAAGCGGGAATCATGCCGAGTGCTTTAGAATTTATGGAACGCGATGCAATCGAATGGACCTTGAAATTCATCGATGGTGTCAGTGTAGCCATTGGTGATGGCATTCAGGCGCATTTGCTGATTGAAGTCGATGGAAATTATCCCGACATTCTCTTTCAAGAAGCCGAGAAAATCCTTGCGGTGGTCGAGCGATTCCGAATTGATGAAGTGCTTTTCGCCGATACCGAAGACCAAAAAAATGCCTTATGGAAAATGCGACGCGCTGTTGGCGAAGCGGTAAAATCGAACTCGATTTATAAGGAAGAAGATACGGTGGTACCACGATATGAACTCGCCACTTTATTGGCAGGAATCAAATCGATAGGGAATAAATACGGATTCAAGTCCGTATGTTACGGTCATGCCGGCGATGGCAATCTGCATGTCAATATTGTAAAAGGTGACATGTCTGATGACGCTTGGAAAACGGATGTACCAAAAGGCGTAAGAGAAATTTTCGAGTTGACCGTTTCGCTAAAAGGAACGCTTTCGGGGGAACACGGCATCGGTTATGTTCAGAAAAATTATATGGATATTGCATTCAATAAGGCGCAACTCCAACTGATGAAAGGCATTAAAGATACTTTCGATCCGAATGGCATTTTAAATCCTGGAAAGATTTTTCCGGATACTTTATAAATAAAAAAACGCAAGGAGTAGGAATGCTGCTTGCGTTTTTTTTTTAGTCCCGTTTTGGGGTATTCTTCTTGTCTCTTTTTTCCGCTTTCTTTTCTTTTGCGGTCTTCAAAGGTTCCTTCTTTTCGGTTTTTTTTGCGTCTTGACTTTTTGCCATGATTTCTATTTTTAGGTTGATTTTCTATAGTAAATGTAAAAAATATTTTTAAAGTCCCAATTGTTTTTTTATCTCGCTTCCAAAAATCGTATCAAAAAGCTTTCGTTGTATCGAATCATCCCAATTGAAAAACTTCCATTGGTTTGCAGTGGTTTCATCGGCAACAGCGATAAACTTGGAAGTGCGCTTCACATTGATAGTATTGCGCTTGGGTTCGAAAACAACTTCTTTGGCATCATTGCTTTCTTTGAAGGAGGCTACTTTTTGGGCAGCGGTAGTTTCATTCAATTTGGCTTCATAAAAATAGCGGGTTGGATTGCTGTAGGTAACGATACAATACGATTTGCCTGCAATCTTCTGCACCAAATCATATTGAAAAAGTGGCATAACTAACTCGAGTCGCATGCGGAATTCTTCGTTTTGAAAATCAGTATCGAGCTTTTTGAGGAATTGGTCTTTTCCTATAGTTTCAACCATTTTATGATATGAAAGCTGCGAGATTGCATCAAAATCCATCGTGTAATTGGCATCGTAAATTTTTTTGACTTCTACTTTTAGTTCCTTCAAAGTTTGTGATAATGAGCTGAAAGAAACAAGCAGTAGCATCAGAAGAAATGCTTTAGATTTCATAATAAAGATATTTATCCAAATATAAAAAAAAATCCCCAATCACTTTCGCAATTGAGGATTTATAATTTAAGTTTTCAGCAGCAAAATGCCACTAATAATGCCGGTTCATCTTTATTGATTCACGATGACCCATTCGCCGGAGTTGATCATGCTTTCGGCTTTTTTGTATTTCATCGTTTCCGATTTGCCACTCATAATGTGCTTAATGGTAACATTGTCATTTCGGTTGATTTTTGGCATTTCACGAACAATAGTTTCGGTCACCTGACGTTGTTGGGTTTGTCCGGCTTCCCGGTTTTGCTCCGACATGGTATCGCTATTTGGAATTTCATCCTTGCTTGTTTTGTAATTTTCTTTGACTTTCACCTGTTTCGCTTCCTGAATGGAAGGGACATTTTGCTGTGGTAAATCGCCTTTGAATAAGAACGAAATCACTTCTTTATTGACACCATTCAACATCGAACTGAACAAGTTGTACGCTTCAAATTTATAGATAAGCAATGGGTCTTTTTGCTCATGCACCGCCAACTGAACCGATTGTTTCAATTCGTCCATTTTGCGCAAGTGTTTTTTCCAGGCTTCATCGACAATCGCTAACGTGATGTTCTTTTCGAAATCGGCTACCAACTGTTTCCCTTGGGTTTCGTAAGCTTTTTTCAAATCAGTTACGACATTCAATGTTTTGATTCCATCCGTGAAAGGAACTACAATACGCTCAAACTGATTGTTTTTGTCTTGGTAAACATTGGCAATTATCGGCAATGCTTCTCTGGCACTTCTTTCCGTTTTTTCGGTATAGAATTCTAACGCAGCTTTGTATACTTTTCCGGTTAGTTCCATTTCAGAAGTACGCTCGAATTCACTTTCCGAAACCGGAGAAGTAATTGAGAAATAACGAATTAATTCGAATTCGAAATTCTTAAAATCATTGGCCGTTTTATTCGCTTCTACGATAACTTCGCTGGTGTCGTACATCATATTCGCGATATCGACTTTCAAACGCTCTCCGTGCAAAGCGTGACGACGTCGTTTGTAGACTACTTCCCGTTGCGCATTCATCACATCATCATACTCTAACAAACGTTTACGAACACCAAAGTTGTTTTCTTCGACTTTCTTCTGTGCCCGCTCAATCGATTTGGTCATCATCGAATGCTGAATCACTTCGCCTTCTTTCAATCCCA
>JBBRXW010000240.1:0-3920 GCA_038238295.1 Flavobacteriales bacterium
CATTGAATAGCAGCGGCAACTTGTGTTGCTTGCTGATCATAATTTGCTAGTGGACTCAAAGTATAATCCGGGATGATAGTAATCACATCCTTTTTGGCAAAGTTTCTTCCTAAAAGAACATAAGTATTTTTATTTCCACTGTTCCAGTTCCCTCCATGGATGAAAAGCAATACGGGTAATTGTGAGGACTTAGGATGTTTCGGTACAAACACATTCAGTTTTGGAGGCGCAACATTTGGAGGTGCAGGTGCCTGATAAGCGATGTCTTTATATTTCTTAGATGCACAACCTGTCAAAAGACAACTGGCAGCAATGAATACGATACTCTTTATAAGATTTTTCATAGCCTAACTTACGCAAAAATAAAAGAACAGGTTTTTATTTATTTGTAGCATTTTATTATTGCGTTACTACCTGCAATCCAATAAATCATAAGCAAAATTCTATAAGACGTAGGTAGAAGCACTGTCGTAAATTTGAACACTATTTGTATAATTTAAAAAACAATTCCATGAAATCAATTAAAATTTTGCTGGCAGCTATAGTATTTCTTGCTATCGGAACAGTACAAGCACAGGTTCAAAAAACCACGACAACTACTTCAACACTTCCGGATTGGGGTGTTGCTGGATATGACAATGCCACATACTATTACATTCCAGATATCGAAACCTATTATGATGTAAGAACTAAGAATTATGTCTATATGAATGGAGACCAATGGGTAAAAACAACGACACTTCCACTTACCTATAAAGATTATGATCTTTACAGTGGGTATAAAGTGGTACTTACGGATGATAAAGAACCTTTTGCTCAATACGATAAAATGAAAGTCAAATATGCCAAAGGGTATAAAGGCGATACTCAGAGAACCATCAAGATCAAAAAGAGAGCTAACGGTACCGTCAAAATCAAAGAGAAATAATAGAAAATGCCTCGCATCACGGGGACTATTCTTTACAAATCTATTAAATTGTTAATACATTAAAAAAGCCCGATACTTCGGGCTTTTTTTATTTTACAGGAATATTCGGCGTGGTCTTACCATTACCACTGTCTGGCTGTTGTTTTGGTGGCTGCCCTTCCTTCGCATCAGAATTAGTGCCCACAGTATTCTTAGCTGCTACTTCTGGACTAGGTTGCTTTTTGGAGGGATGAACAGTTGATAGCCGTCTCATTTTTACTTTCGATTGCTCTATTTTAGATTTTATGGTATCACTTTTCGTTGCCGTTTGTGCCGATGCTATTCCAAAACCTGAAAGAGCCATTAGTAGTAAAAAAAACTTTTTCATGATAATTTGATTTAAAGGATTCATACTGTAAATGTCGCTGTTATGTCCGGGTTGGTTATTGCAGGATTCCCAATTAATGTTTCAATATTTTGTGGGAACTTAAAATAATTAAACGGTACGCATAAAATTTAGAATGGCAAAACACTAAGTTTTCAACAATAATCCTAATTTATTAAACAATCCACAAACATTGTGATTTATTTATTCAGACTTATCAATAAATGTATATATTTGGCTCCGTTAATTTAATCAACCACAGAATATGAAATACAAATTACTCTCGATAGCATTGCTCGCTGTCACCAGTTTTTCGCTGGCACAAAACAAACCCTCAGCTTGGACAACCACAATTGCCAGAACAGATGCTGTAGTGGCCGCCAACAAACAAAACCTTTCCAACCCAAGATTGTTTGCCCTAGATGCCACTGCTTTGCGACAATTATTAAGTAAGGCACCACAGCGATTTACTTCAAGCCAATCAAAAGTAATCGTTTCATTTCCGAACGCGGAAGGACAATTAGAGCGCTTCCGTATCAAAGAATCATCGAATATGGAGCCTGCCCTAGCAGCGCGCTACCCGGAAATAAAATCCTATATCGGGCAAGGTATCGATACGCCAACATCTACAATATATTTGAGTTTGTCTCCTTTAGGCTTGCAAACAATGGTAGTCAAAGCCGACCAATCGGCAGAATTTATCGAACCTTACACTACAGATTTAAGCACCTACGCGGTATATAGAAAAGCGGATAAAGCGGCTACACTCGATAGATTCGACTGTAAAGTTATTGCTGCCGTACACAACGATCTCGCTGCTATAGTAGCGGCTCGTCCGAATGCTGATGATGCCACGCTGAGAACCTTCCGTTTGGCGATGTCAGTGACTGGAGAATATACCGTGTATTTCGGAGGCACCAAGGCATTAGCTTTGGCCGCTATCAACAATACGATGACTCGTGTGAATGGTATCTTTGAAAAAGATTTCGCAGCCCACATGAATCTAATTGCGAATACTGATTTAGTGATTTATACCAATGCTTCTACCGATCCGTATTCACCGGCTGCAAGTTTAGACAATTGGAATCTGCAGTTAATGAATACCCTGCATTCCGTAATTGGAGATGCTAATTTTGATATCGGACACCTTTTCGGAGCAACAGGAGGTGGAGGAAATGCCGGTTGTATCGGGTGTTTATGTAGTAACGACATGAGTACACAAGTTTCGGGAGGCATTACTTCTCCAGTCAATTATAAAGGCTCGGGATATACCTCTCCAAACGATGGTATTCCTACAGGAGATAACTTTGATGTTGATTATGTTGCGCATGAAATGGGACACCAGTTTGGAGCAAACCACACTTTCACACACAGTAATGAAAGCACAGGAGTTCAAGTTGAACCAGGTTCAGGATCTACAATAATGGGATATGCCGGAATTACAACACTCGATGTGCAACCGCATTCCGACCCTTATTTCCACGCAGTAAGTATTCAGCAAGTAACTAATTTTATTAAAACAACAAGTTGCCAAACTAATTCAGCTACCGGAAATGCTATTCCAACAGCCGGAGCGGGATTGGATTATACCATTCCTAAAAGTACGCCATTTATGTTGACCGGAACCGGAACCGATGCCAATGGTGACGCGCTTACGTTTAGCTGGGAGCAAATGGATTCACAAACTACTGCGGCAGCTCCAAGTGTCAATGCTGGAAGTGCCTATACAATTACCGTAACTCCAGCTTGGACAAGTACTGCTTATCCGGAAGGTTACGCTGTTTTTATTGATTATAATCAAAATGGCATCTTTACCGATGCTGGAGAAACGGTATGGAGCAATGCTGCTTCAACGACGACTCCGGTTTCAGGTTCAATCACCATTCCATCTACAGCAACTCTTGGGAATACCCGAATGAGAGTTTCAATGAAATACAACGGAGTTCCAACATCCTGTGAGACGTTCTCTTACGGACAAGTAGAAGATTATACCTTGACGATTCAGGCGGCTGTCGGTGATACCACGGCACCGACCGCTCCGACAAGCTTAACAGCATCAGGAACGACGCAAACGACTACGGATTTATCGTGGACAGCGGCTACAGATAACGTTGCAGTCACAGGATATGATATCTATAAAGGTGCTGCTGTCATTGGTTCAACGAGTACAGCAACCACTTTTAGCGTAACAGGATTGACTGCTTCTACTGCGTATGCCTTTACCGTAAAAGCCAAAGACGCTGCAGGGAATGTTTCGGCAGCCAGTAATACAGCGAATGTCATGACATCGGCAGCTCCGGATACAACCGCTCCAACCACTCCGACAAGCTTAACGGCTTCAGCAACGACCCAAACGACTACGGATTTATCGTGGACGGCAGCTACAGATAATGTAGCAGTTACAGGGTATGATGTCTATCAAGGTGCTGCTGTCATTGGTTCAACGACTACAGCAACCACTTTTAGCGTAACAGGATTGACCGCTTCAACTGCATATGCCTTTACGGTAAAAGCGAAAGACGCCGCAGGAAATGTTTCTACAGCGAGTAATACTGCAAATGTTACTACACTGGCTCCGGCAGGCGGAACGACAGACTTACTGTTTACCGAATACATCGAAGGATCTTC
>JBBRXW010000241.1:0-3919 GCA_038238295.1 Flavobacteriales bacterium
GATTTGGGATTGGAGAGAGAAAAACAAAAATGCTTTTGAAAAAAGAGAAGGCGAGAAATTGACATTTACCCCAATATTCATGGAAATCGTAGCGAAAGCATTGAAAGATTTTCCGATGATGAATATTTCGATAGATGGCGATTATATCGTTAAGAAGAAAAACATCAACCTTGGCATGGCAGCCGCTTTACCGAATGGAAACTTGATTGTTCCTGTAATAAAAAATGCAGATCAATTGAATTTACTGGGAATGGCAAAAGCCGTCAACGATTTAGGAAACCGTGCGAAAGCTGGAAAACTAAAACCGGACGACACTCAAGGCGGAACCTATACCGTAACAAATGTCGGAACTTTCGGCAGTGTTTTCGGAACACCGATTATCAACCAGCCGCAGGTGGGAATTTTAGCGTTAGGCGCGATTCGCAAAGTGCCGGCTGTAGTTGAAACTCCAGAAGGTGATTTCATCGGCATCCGTAAAAAAATGTTCTTGTCGCACAGCTACGACCATAGAGTAGTTGATGGAGCCTTGGGCGGAAGCTTTGTCAAACGCGTTGCTGATTATATGGAAGCGTTTGATGAGAATCGTGATTTTTAATCACTATCGAATACATAATTACGAAAGCCTCTTTGGAAACGAAGGGGCTTTTTTATAGTTCCTAATTAATTGCCAACTTTTCATTATTCATTCTTCATATTCAATTGTCAATTGATATATTTGTAGCCCCTAAAAAATGATAATGGAACTCAAACTTAACAAACCCATTTGTTTCTTCGACCTCGAAACGACCGGCATAGAAGTCGCCAAAGATCGTATTGTCGAAATCTCAATATTCAAAGTTTTTCCCAACGGAAACAAGGAAAGCAAAACATGGCTGGTCAATCCGGAGATGACGATTCCGCCGGTAGTAATTGCCGTTCATGGCATTACCAATGAAAAAGTCGCAAATGAGCCGACTTTTAAAGACCTCGCTCCACAAATTTACAATATGATTAAAGACAGCGATTTGGCCGGATTCAATTCGGATCGTTTTGATATTCCGTTGCTTGCAGAAGAATTGCTGCGTGCCGGTGTCGATTTTGATATGAAAAGCCGCGTTTCTGTTGATGTGCAAACCATTTTCCACAAAATGGAAGAACGGACATTAGGTGCCGCTTTAAAATTTTATTGTGGCAAAAGTTTAGAAAATGCGCATTCCGCCGAAGCCGATACGATGGCGACCTACGAAATACTGAAAGCACAATTGGAACGCTATCCGGTATTAGAAAACGATATGAAGTCACTGTCAGAATTCACGACTCGTAAACGATCTGCTGATTTCGCCGGTTTCATACTATTTGACAAAGACGGCGAGGAAATTTTCTCGTTCGGAAAACACAAAGGAGCGAAAGTAGAAAAGGTACTTGAAGACGAGCCGGGGTATTTCGGCTGGATTCAAAATGCCGATTTCCCTTTGTATACCAAGAAAGTACTGACGGCGATCAAACTAAGAAAACTGAATAATAAACTTTCCTGAGAGCCTAGCCCTGATAGCAGTGAAAATCCTTTTTTTTGTCCGGTACGTAACAAAAAAAAGATTGTAACGAATAGCAGGAAAAAGCTTCTAAATAAAAAACACAGCAACTAGCTCCCAAAGAATGAAACTCATCTGCATCGGCCGGAATTACGCCCAACATATTGAGGAATTGCAAAACGAACGCCCTGACGAACCGGTGGTTTTCCTGAAACCAGACTCGGCAATTTTGCTCAAACAACATCCGTTTGTAATCCCGGAATTCTCGTCGGATATTCACCATGAAATTGAACTGTTGGTGCGTATCAATAAAGTGGGAAAATATATTGAACCCGAATTTGCACACCGGTATTATGATGAAGTGAGCGTTGGGATTGACTTTACTGCCCGCGATTTGCAGCAAAAACTCAAAGACAAAGGGTTGCCTTGGGAAAAGGCAAAGGCTTTTGACGGTTCAGCGGTGATTGGCGACTTTATATCGAAAAAAGTTTTTAGTTCGCTAGAAAGTATTAATTTTGAACTCACCAATAACGGAAAAACAGTACAAAAAGGCAATTCAAGCCTAATGCTCTGGAAAATTGACGAACTGATTTCCCATGTTTCTCAATATTTCACACTAAAAATTGGAGACATACTATTTACCGGAACTCCCGCTGGAGTAGCTGCCGTAAAACCCAACGATGTCCTAGAAGGATTTCTTGAAGAAAAAAAATTATTTAGAATTAACGTAAAATAATATGGCCCTGAATTACAACCTATCAAAAGTGTATGCACTTTCAGACAACGATCCTGAATTTGTCAATCAAATCATCTCTTTGTTCGTGACCGAAGTCCCGCTCGATCTAATTCAGATCAAACTCGGTATCAAGACCAAAGACCACAAATTAGCCTATAGCTACTCGCACAAAATCAAGCCTACTCTCGATTTATTAGGCATGGATCAGGCGTTTCAGGAAATTCTTGAGATTGAAGCTTGGACAAAAGTTGAAGGCAAGAAAAAAGAAATCAAAGCCACTTTCGACAGCGTGGAATCGCAGATCGAAAAAGCAGTAAGGGAAATCACCAAGGATTTTAGTCTATAAATTCTATAGTCTTAGTTTTTTAGAAGCTGTTTCCTGCTATCCGCTATATCTTTTGCGCTTTTGTCATTCCGAACGAAGCCGAGAGAACAGCGCAAAAGGATGCCGCTACTATCAGGGCTAGGCAATTGGTTGTAACAAACAGTCGGTATTCATTGTTTTATAATAGAAACATTGAATACCGAATAGTTATTTTAAACCAACTAGTTTGTACCTTAGCGCCTCTTAAATTCTTCAAATGAAAGCCACTATTGTCACCATCGGCGACGAAATTCTCATCGGACAAATTGTCGATACCAACTCCGGTTTCATTGCTAAAGCACTCGATAAGATTGGTGTTGCCGTGCACGAAATGATTTCCATTTCCGACGACAAGCAGCATATTTTAGACACCTTTGCCCAACTGCAGAACCAGGTCGATTTTGTTATCATCACCGGCGGATTAGGGCCGACGAAAGACGATATTACGAAGCATACTTTCTGCGAATATTTCGAAGATATTTTAGTGCGTAAACCCGAAATCGAGCAGCATATTATCAAACTGTTTGAGAAAATAACCACCGTTACCGTTTCGCAAGTTAATAAAGACCAGGCATTAGTGCCGTCGAAATGCACCGTTCTACACAATGCTTACGGCACCGCGCCCGGAATGTGGATGCAAAAAGAAGACACCGTTTTTATTTCATTACCCGGCGTTCCGTATGAAATGAAAGGTTTGTTGGCGAACGAAATCATCCCAAAAATTGTCAAAGAATACCAACGCCCCTATATTCTTCACAAAACTATTTTGACTTACGGACAAGGCGAAAGCATGGTTGCCGAACGCATCGAAGACTGGGAAAATAATTTGCCTTCCTTCATCAAATTAGCGTATTTGCCAAATCCCGGAAGAGTTCGTTTGCGACTGACGGCTCGCGGTACCGATAAAGCGCTTTTAGAAGAAGCTATTGCCTCTAACGTTGCTTCATTAACACAACGGATTGGTGACATTATTGTTGGCTTCGACGAAGACGAAACGATGGAAATGGTTTTAGGAAGATTGCTGACACAACATCAAAAAACGGTTGCGACAGCAGAAAGCTGTACCGGCGGTAAAATTGCGCAGACATTAAGTTCGGTACCCGGGGCTTCTCAGTATTTCAAAGGCAGCGTGGTTTCGTATGCCACAGCAACAAAAATCAATGTGTTGGGAATTTCCGAAGCATTGATAAAAGAACATGCTGTTGTAAGTGCTGAAGTAGCAAAAGCGATGGCGTTATCGGTTCAGAAAATGATGCAAACCGACTATGCCATTGCGACCACAGGAAATGCCGGACCATCAAAAGGGGA
>JBBRXW010000242.1:0-3899 GCA_038238295.1 Flavobacteriales bacterium
GAAGTGCTTGATGACCCCCAAAAAGTAACGGTTCCTACACCAGTGGTAACATTGGGCATCATGATCATAGCACCAGTTTGACTCTTTAATTGACAAGAATATAATCCTGTTTTTACACCACTTGTTCCTCTTATAACACCATTTGCTTGTCCGGTCCATGTACCGGAAGCCAATCCATATGTTGTTGTAGCGGTATATACGGTCGGAAGTCCTGACTCGAAACCTTCTGTTATTTGGCTCCATGAGAATGAACTCACACACAAGAGCAATAAAAGAATTTTTAATTTCATAATTTTAATATTAAATAATATAAAAATGCTGTTTTTAAAGCACACAAAAAAGCAGGCTAAACATTTTTAGTAGATCGGGGGGATTCAAAATTACATTGAATTTGTTGTATTCCAATGATTACGAATTATTTTATTATTAACAAATAGTTTCTATTTTCGTACAATGAACGCACATTCCTACCCTACTATTGCCGAAATAAAAAAAAAGATGGAACATTTCTGTGCGTATCAGGACCGTTGCCATGACGAAGTGATCCGTAAAATGCGAAGTATGGCGGTACTTAACGGAGTTTTGGATGAAATTATGGTGAATTTAATCCAACATGATTTTCTCAACGAAGAACGCTTCGCCCGTAGTTTCGCCAGAGGGAAACACCGCATTAAATATTGGGGTAACGTTCGCATTATTAACGAATTAAAAGCAAGAAATATCTCAAAAATTAACATCGCAACAGCGCTAAAAGAGATCACTACTGAAGAATATTTAGAGAATTTTCATTTTATCGCAGAACGTCATTGGGATAGTATTACTGAAAAAAATGCCCTGAAGAAACGAAAAAAATTTTGTGACTACTTACTTCGCAAAGGTTTTGAAAGCAATTTTGTGTATGAAAAAGTAAAAGAATTAGAGCTATAACAAATTTTGTTACTGTCTCTAATTCTTTTCTTACATTGATTTTAATAACTTACTTTTTTGGTAATCGTCTGTCCGTCGGACAATCCTATATTAATTATTAGAATTTGATTTGTTGGAACCAATCCGGTGACATCAAAGGAAGTGTTGTTAATATTTTCTACGGTGTAAAGCACCCTTCCTAATAGATCATAAATACGGATATCCTTTATTGTTTTTTCGGTTGATGACACAATTTTTATTAGCGAATTATCTCTGTTAACAGAAGCTATAATGTTTTGCGGGTTTGCTTCAAAGAAGTTACTATTCCTTACATCGACACTACTGTAAAACATAATAAAGCGATTGTCAAAAACCCCTGATTCAGAGCTAAAAGTATAAGGCGCTTGCTTTAAATCATGAGTTATGTTAAGAAGCTGGTCTCTCAGATAAATCGCTTCATATTCATCTTCAAACAGTCCATCGACAGCGGCAAGGGCAATGGTGTAGGTGCCTGTAGTAGGCAATTGATAACCCAAGGCTACCCTATCATTTGTGGTGAAAGGTAAACTTCTTCCCTGAATGCATACCTTTTGACCGTCTGTTAAAGAATAAAAATTTTGCCCATTATTTAATTTTATAGTAGCATCATACATTCGGTCTTTATTATTAGTGGCTCCTTGTTTATATCCGATTAGTGTTCGGTTGACAGCCCCGTTTGCTGCCAGCAAATCGAGCCAAATTCTGCCTTCATTTCTTGTTTGATTTTCCGAAATAATATTGCTCGCTCTATAAAATTGACTATTGTTATATGTATTACTTCTCATCGAATTTTTAAAAGTAACTGTTTCTGTAGTAGCATTGCCATCAGTCATTGTTACAAAAAAACCTTGTCCTGAAGCAATATAACCATTAAAACCTATCGGCCCACTAATGGTGCCTGTACCATTATACACTATATAATCATTCATCGTATAATTATAAACAAAACTACCATAGAAAGGATTGGGAGCCGATGTTGAGGGAAGAGTTCCATGAGTCCATAAACGAACAGCTCCTTCAATATTGGTATTGTAAGTTAAAAAATCCAACGCCTTAATAGAAGATGGATAGGGATTTCCTATAAGATTAAAGTTATCATCCTTATTTGAAACGGTTACGCCATTTGCGATGTAGTCAATTCCTTGGTACCCCCCACGTTCTATGTTTGATGTAATAATTCCATTGTTCGGCGTTCCTGAAAAATTTGCCGTAAATTTTTGGGGCGTAATATTATCAAAAGTACTCGGTCCTCTAATGATATAGCCTTTCCCGATAATCATGTTCTCGTTAGCATTGTTCCAGGTTCCATAATTACCCCCGACTGTAGGTATCCATTTCCATAAATGAGCCGTTAAGGTCGACGGTGACACACTTATAATTGGAAAATTAGCAACTGGAGAAGACCAATAAACATAATCGAATTTTTTTATTGTGGCGCTTCTTTTTGCAGTAATGGCTCCACTGTTCAGCGCACTGTCATCTACTTGCACCAAACTCGCATTTTCATCGATTGTCAGGCTTCCTCCCAAAACGGTTATTGCTTTATCCAATTTTAAACAATAGCCGGCAGCAATCATTACGCTCCCAGAAGTTACCTGACAAGAACAGCCTGTTAAATTGGAGTTGACCGAATAATTTCCATTAAAAACAATATTTGTAGTACTTGTAGGTATGCCGTTAGACCAACTAGAGCCATTCCATATAGACGAAGAAACAGGCGTAATAACAACACTTGCCGATGCTAAGGAAGTACAAGTTCCGTTACTGACCTGAAAAGTGTAAGTTCCTAATGGAAGTCCAGAAACAGTAGTTGTTGTTCCAGTTCCTGTAGTTGTAGCACTGGAAGTCCCGCTTTGTGTTAACGTCCAGGTTCCTGAAGCAGGTAATGCACTGAGCGCTACGCTTCCTGTTGCTAACGAACACGTTGGACTGGTAATTGTACCAACAGTAGGTTTTGTAGGCAAAGCAATAACAGTAACTGCCACTTCAGCAATCGAAGGATTTGCTATAAGCGAGCTTTTTATTTTCACCGTATATGTACCGTTTGTGGTCGCTACTACACTATAATTTGGACTGCTGCTATAGGTTGTAGCGGGAAGGCCTGGACCAGAAAAAGAATAAGTAAACGTTCCATTAGGCGGAGGAGTTGCCGTCAAATTAATACTACTTCCGACACAAATTGGAGAATTGGAGGCTAAACTTCCCGTACCGCCAATTGTGAGTAAATTGGCAAAACTCAAATCCGCACCTGCATTTCCATTACAACTTGCTAGTAAATTACTACCAATGTATATGCGCTCCGAAGCATTGCAAGATCCTCCAATCAAGCCGGATCCGGGTAAGAAAGTTATAGACGATCCGGCAGCCAAGGTCAGGTAATCATTCCCTGAATGAAAATCTAGTGAGGCTTTATCCCGGACGATCATTTGAATGGGTCCAAGGCATGTCAAATCTAAATCGGCATTGAGATTTAAGTTCATTACCGTAGTACCATCGCCAATGTACAAAACCCCATTACAAGCTCTCAACGGAACTACACCACAAGTTAAGGTACTTGTATTCGTAGAAGTAGTAATGGAACATTGTGCCGTTGCATTTTGCGTTAAAAAGCAAAAACACAATAGTATCATTAAAAAGATACTGTGTAAAGACTTTTTCATTGTGAAGATTTTTTGACCCAAGCTATAGCGTATTTACTTGGTTACTAATTTCTTACGCTAGCATACAAAATTACGTTTTTTAAGAGAAACAGAGGGTGGCGCGATGAAATGAGCATCTTTCCGTTGAACTGCACCTTATGTCATATTTTTGTAAGGAACGTAGTAAAAAAGAATCCAAAATAATATCAAAATACTTCATTACCAGATACCTAATAGCCTTATAAAGTTAGCAAAATGCTTACGGCATTTCCTCCAAAACCCACTGCATTAATCAGGATTTTACGAATAGGCCTC
>JBBRXW010000243.1:0-3898 GCA_038238295.1 Flavobacteriales bacterium
CCATCGGCCAGAAGGGCTCGCCCCGCATAGACGCCGGGAGCGGGGAGCAACGTATCGATTGCGTCAAGATTCGCGGTCGGAAAACCGAGCTTGGCCCCGCGAGCCGCTCCGTGCGTCACCATGCCGCGAATCCGGTAGGGACGCGTCAACAGCTCCCCCGCCGCGCTGACATCGCCGGCCTGAATCAATTTGCGAACCCGGCTGCTGGAAACATAGTCGCTGCTGATCTTGAGAGGCTCGACAATATCGAGCGAAATCCGTCCCTGTTCGCAGAGCTGCCGGAGCACCTCAATCGTCCCCGCCCGATTGTGACCAAAATAGAAATTCGGCCCTTCGACCATCGCTTTGGCGGCGAGGGTTTCGCAAACGATGCGGTCGAAGAACGCCTGTGGCGAGAGAGCGAGCAGCGCCTCGTCCGTGGGATAGGCAATCATCGCATCGATAATTTGTGCATCGGTCATGGTTTTACCTTTGAATTGTTCGATCCAGATTTTTTCTTTCTGGCGTACTAATTCGATTGGTTTGATGTTCAGTTTTTGGATGATTTCCTTTAGTTCGTTAGCTGTTGGAATGTTTTCGAGGTATTTGATAATACTATATTCTTCGCCTGTCTTATCTAAGAAAGCCAAGCAATCTCTTGATTTGGTGCATCTTGGATTATGGTAGATTTGTATCATTAGATTTTAAATTATTTTTTACAAAGGAATTGATTTAATTTTTAAAAATTAAACTAAATTAGTGGAAACAATATACAGCAGTAGCGCTATCTATTAAATCTCCAAATCATGTTTATTGAACAGGGAATTCGTATTCAAAATAAATTCTGGAAATACCTTGTCGGCTCATTGTTAATCATAGTAGCATCGACCGTCGGTCAGATTCCGTTGCTCATAGCGGTACTGCTAAAATCTTTTTCAGAAGGAAACGGCTTTCCTACCAACGAAAGTGATTTGATGACCACATTAGATTCGAACCTGACTTTGTTCCTCATTATGCTCTCGTTTGCTTTTGGAGTAGCCGGAATTTATTTCGTCCTTCGATTCCTTCATCAACAATCAATGAAGGAAATCATCAGCTCGCGAAAAAAAACAGACTGGCGAAGAATCGGTTTTTCTTTTTTCGTTTGGGCAGTATTCAGCATTATTTCAACGGTGGTCATGTATTATGCGAACCCAAAAGATTTTGTGGTCACTTTCCAGCCGATTCCTTTTATCATTCTTCTTGTTGTCGGTACAATAATGATTCCGATACAGACGACTTGTGAGGAATTGGTTTTCCGTGGCTATCTGATGCAGGGCTTTGGCAATTTGGCGCTCAATAAATGGTTTCCATTGGTGATGACTTCAGTGATATTCGGCTCAATGCATATCCTCAATCCAGAAGTTGGGAAAATGGGATATATTATATTGGTCTATTATATTGGAACTGGTTTTCTACTGGGAATCATGACGCTGATGGATGAAGGTATGGAGTTATCGATTGGCTTTCATGCCGCCAATAATCTGATCGGAGCTTTGTTGGTAACGGCAGACTGGTCGGTATTCCAAACCAATTCGATATTGAAAGATGTTTCCGTTCCTTCAGCAGGTTTTGATGTAATTTTTCCGGTCCTTATTGTATATCCTATGCTTTTATTTATCTTTAGTAAAAAATACCATTGGACGGATTGGAAAGAAAAATTAACAGGAAAAATTAAAATTGAAAATCATGGATAATCCGACTTATCACAACGTGCACAACAGTTTTAAACTGGATGGCTTTCATATGGATAGAGATGATTTGTGCCGAGTTGCTTACAGCTTTATAAAAGAAGGGGAAGATTTTGAGAAACCGGTCGGTAATTTTTTATTAGACTGGTTTGATGACAGACCGTATATCGAGATGAATACTTCGGGAACTACCGGAACATCAAAAATCATCCGAATTGAGAAGCAGGCAATGGTTAATTCGGCATTAGCGACAGGCGATTTTTTCGACTTGCATCCGGGAAATAAAGTATTGCAATGCTTGCCGGTGAAATACATCGCTGGAAAAATGATGTTTGTCCGTGGATTTATATTGGGCTTAGACATGGACTTCGTAGAGCCGAATTCAACGCCTTTATACAACAATGACACCGAATATGATTTTGTGGCGATGGTTCCTTTGCAAGCGCAAAATTCATTAAAGGAATTGAAAAACGTTAAGAAAATGATTATTGGCGGTGTGAAAGTGAATAATGTGCTCGAAAATCAATTGGCAGAACTTTCTACAATTGCTTATGAAACGTACGGCATGACTGAAACGATCACACATATCGCCGCCAAGAAAGTAGGAGAGAAAGCGTTTACGGTTTTGCCTAATGTGACGATTTCGTATGATGAGAATAATTGCCTGGTCATTCACGCACCGAAGATTTCAAATGACATCATTGTTACCAAAGACATTGTGGAATTGGTCAATGAAAACCAATTTTTGTTTTTAGGGCGTTTCGATAATGTCGTCAATAGCGGCGGTATCAAATTGATTCCGGAACAGATCGAAGAAAAACTGATTGGAAAAATTATACAACGCTTCTTTGTCGCTGGAAAACCCGATGAGAAATTGGGTGAAAAGTTGGTCCTGATTATTGAAGGTGAGAAACAACCGATAGACGAAGCTGTTTTTGAAGGTTTAGACAAATATGAAAAGCCAAAAGAAATACTGTTTACTGCTAAATTTAAGGAAACAGAAAATGGAAAGCTCATTCGGGCAGCCACTTTAGAAGGCTTGTTTTAAAATAAAAAAACGCACTACGAAAATTTCATAGTGCGTTTTTTAATGGATACTAATTCTATTTTTCCATTTTAAAATAATAATCTGCCGAATGTTTTCCGCCTCCATAAAAAAGGAAAAAGACACTGATTCCTAAAGTAGCTGTGGCCATAATCAGGTTATTGGCGTCCATTTCTCCCATAAAATTGATGGCGACTGCGCCCAACAGAATTGGAAGTTGTGCTGCAATGGCCCATCGGGTAAGCAGACCAAAAATAATCATCACACCGCCCATAATATGTGCAGCGGCGATATAATGAAAGGTAAGCATGCCTCCCATAAAATTACTGACCGGGGCTATCAAATCTTCAAATGCTCTACTGTTGGTGATAAAAGAAACTCCTTTTGCAATCAAAAATACTCCCAAGGCAATTCGCATTACATCGAGTGAATAATAGGTATGAGCGTTGGCCCATTTATTCATTTTTTTTACGTTATCCATAATAGTTTACTTTTAAAGTTCGTACTAAGTTATTAATAATAAACGATATAAATATCGATGATCCCGTTAAATATGCTCATTATACGCAAAAAATAAAGAAAACTTTTGGAAGTAAAAATTTATTGTACTGGAGAAGTAGTAATGAAAAAATCATCGGTCATCACTTTGATATCAGCATGTTTAGATACTTTAATATTCGATTCCTGCCAAGAAGTTGTCGGCTGCAATCGCATTTTTTTCCCTTTAATGCGAACATCAACAGGCAAGTTGAAATCGGAAACATTGCTTCTCCATCGATATTCTAACCTACGTTTTACAATCCTAAATTCGAAAACAGGAATACTACTATACCGCAAATATTGATTGAAAACCGGCGTAAGATTGAGCCCAGTTTCCTTATTGAAAAATGCAACCACGGCTTCCGTATCGATTATCGTATGATAAAATGTTTCGGAATAGTGCAACAGTAATTGCCACCATTTCACATCATCATTGATAGCATGCCGAATTGTATTGAGCATCAAAGCCCCTTTGTAATACATATCTCCAGAGCCTTCATTAGCAACGCCGTACTGTCCGATGATTGGCTTGTCATTTTTTACATTGTTTTTCAATCCATTGATGTATTGTTGTGACTTTTCATAGCCTTGCTGGCATTCTAAG
>JBBRXW010000244.1:0-3882 GCA_038238295.1 Flavobacteriales bacterium
GATGTGATAAAAATAATCTGCGGTTTTACTTTTAAACCGTCAAGAAAATCAAATCCACTGATAACCGGCATTTCGATATCAAGGAAGATTAAGTCGACAGTATGAACCGACATGCAATTTTTTGCTTCAATTGCATTTGAAAAATCTCCAATTAAATGTAAATTTGGATGATTATTCACTAACTTTGCGATGATCATCCTTTGAATAGACGAGTCATCTACAACGACACAATTTAGTTTCATAATTTTATTTATTATAGATTTGGTCTGACGAAAGTAAAACGTTTTTTCTAATCAACCTAAGGTTTATCGGTTTTTTTTGCGTTTAAACGAGAAAAAAAGTGTTTTTCTTGTTTATTTAAAAAAAAAGTTTACTTTTGCAAAAATTTACAAATTTTAAAAATAATTATTTATGAATCATTATGAAACTGTTTTCATTTTAAATCCCGTTTTATCTGACGTTCAGGTAAAGGAAACAGTGAGCAAATTCGAAGAATTTCTTACGTCCAGAGGAGCAGAAATGATATCAAAAGAAGATTGGGGCCTGAAAAAAATGGCTTACGAAATCCAAAACAAGAAAAGTGGGTTCTACCATTTATTCGAATTTAAAGTTCCAGGAGAAGTGCTTATCGCATTTGAAACTGAATTTAGACGTGACGAGAGAATCATGCGTTTCCTAACCGTAAGCTTAGACAAACACGCGATTTCTTGGGCAGAAAGAAGAAGAACTAAATTAAAAGAAGCAAAAGCGAACTAATTATGGCAACTCTACAACAATCCGCTTCAGGAAAAAAAGATGGGGATATCAGATATCTTACACCTTTAAACATCGAAACCAACAAAACCAAAAAGTATTGTCGTTTCAAAAAATCTGGAATCAAATATATTGATTATAAAGATGCAGACTTCTTATTGAAATTCGTCAACGAGCAAGGTAAAATCTTACCGCGTCGTTTAACAGGAACTTCATTAAAGTACCAAAGAAAAGTGTCAGTAGCTGTGAAAAGAGCCAGACATTTAGCGTTAATGCCATATGTGGCTGATTTACTAAAATAATAAGAAGCGAAAACTATGGAAATTATATTAAAAAAAGACGTACAGAACGTAGGCTTTAAAGACGATGTCGTATCTGTGAAAGCAGGTTACGGTCGTAACTTCCTGATTCCACAAGGACACGCTCATTTGGCGACACCTTCTGCTAAAAAAGTTTTAGCTGAGAATCTAAAGCAAAAAGCACACAAAGAAGCGAAAGTAGTAAACGATGCAAAAACATTGGCTGAAACTTTAAAAGCTATCGAAATAAAAATCACTGCCAAGGCTGGTGGCGAAAAATTATTCGGATCAATCACTAATATTGATATCGCTGAAGCTTTAGAAAAAGCAGGTCAGTCTATCGATAGAAAATTCATCACCAGCGGAATCGTGAAACGTACCGGTAAATATACCGCAAATGTTCGCCTTCACAGAGAAGTTGTCGTTGAATTGCCATACGAAATCGTTGCTGAAAAAGCATAATTTCGAAAATGTAACCCTAAGAATCCCGATGAAAGTCGGGATTTTTTTTTAATTTTTTTTAGAAGCTTTTTCCCGCTTTCGCCTTTATCTCTCCATTGCATTCCGAGGATACCGGCTCTATCGGGGCTAGGCATTCCCATACTATCAACACCCGTTTTAATGAAATACTCCCGACTCACCAAAGAACAATTCGAAGAACTCCATCCGGAATTCATCAACTTCCTCGCAACACAATCAATCGACAAAGCCGAATGGGATAAAATCAAAGCCGAAAAGCCCGAAACTGCTGAACAGGAACTCGATGTTTTCTCCGACCTGATTTGGGAAGGTGTACTGACAAGAACCAAATACCTCGAGCATTTTTCAAAGAACCATATTTTTCTTTTCGAATGTTTTGATACGCATGTTGATTCCATTGTGCTGAAATCAATGGTTTCCGAAACCAAGTTTCTTACCAAAGAAGGCCTGCAATGGCTCAGTGATAATCTCTTCACCGAAACCATCGAAATGAAAACAGGTAAAAAAGAATTTACCGAAGAGCGCAACCAATCCCTTTTTGAACTAATCCAACAAGGCGCTTTCTTGACCGATGGGCAATTATACCAGCAAATAAATTCAATCATTCAATCGTAATGTAGTTGATGTTCTGATAAATTGTTATTTTAGTAGACGATTTTTAATACTTAAAATAGCCCGTTGTCATACATGGATACTCAGCAAACCATTCAAAGCCTACGAGATGAACTCAATATTCATAATCATAACTATTATGTTTTAGATCAAGCGACGATTTCCGATTTTGAATTCGACCAGAAACTGGCCACACTACAAAAGTTAGAAAACGAAAACCCGGACTATTTCGATGAGAATTCCCCAACACAACGAGTAGGAGGAACCATTACTAAAAATTTTCAAACGGTCGCGCATGATTACCGCATGTACTCGCTCGACAATTCGTATTCGAAAGAAGATTTAATCGATTGGGAAAATCGCCTCCAGAAAGTACTCGGTAATGTGGCTCTAGAATATACCTGTGAACTCAAATACGACGGTGCATCAATCAGTATTACTTACGAAAACGGAAAACTCAAACGAGCGGTAACCCGTGGCGATGGCTTTCAAGGTGATGATGTGACGAACAATATCAAAACCATAAAGTCGATTCCGTTACAATTAAAAGGAAACAATTTTCCAGATAAATTCGATATTCGCGGCGAAATTATTCTTCCGCTAGCCGGTTTTGAAAAAATGAACCAGGAATTAATTGAAATTGGTGAGTTACCCTATTCCAATCCAAGAAATACCGCTTCGGGAAGTTTAAAATTACAAGACAGTACTGAAGTTGCAAAACGCCCGCTCGATTGTTTACTATATTTTTTGATTGGAAACAATTTACCTTTTCATTCACAATTCGAGGGTTTGCAAACCGCCCGAAGTTGGGGATTTAAAGCACCTAATGAAGCCAAACTTGCCAAAAGCTTGCCCGAAGTTTTCGAATTCATCGATTACTGGGACATTCACCGTCATGATTTGCCTTATGAAACCGATGGAGTGGTGGTTAAAGTGAATGCTTTTCAATACCAAGATGAACTGGGCTATACGGCCAAATCACCGCGATGGGCCATTGCGTATAAATTCAAATCGGAACAGGTCGCGACGCTCCTCAATTCGATTTCTTACCAAGTAGGAAGAACAGGATCGATTACACCAGTGGCGAATTTAAAACCGGTACAACTTGCCGGAACGATCGTCAAACGGGCGTCGCTCCACAACGCCGACCAGATCCAAAAATTAGACATCCGCGTTGGCGACACCGTGTTCGTTGAAAAAGGCGGCGAAATCATTCCAAAAATTATAGCAGTCGATTTGAGTAATCGTCTAGCAACTGCGGAGCCCACAATTTATATCACACATTGTCCAGAATGCCATGCCGAACTAGTTCGCAACGAAGGCGAAGCAAATCATTATTGTCCAAATTTTTATGGCTGTCCACCGCAAATTATTGGAAGGATTCAGCATTATATTTCGAGAAAGGCAATGGATATTGAAGGATTGGGCGGAGAAACTGTTACGCTGCTATATAATAATGGACTTGTGCATAATTATGCCGATCTCTACGAATTGACCGTAGAACAACTCTTACCGCTCGAACGGATGGCGCAAAAATCTGCGGAGAATCTGGTTAAAGGCGTCGAGAACTCTAAGAATATCCCTTTCGAAAATGTGCTTTTCGCATTGGGAATCCGTTTCGTCGGCGAAACCGTAGCCAAAAAATTAGCGAAAAGTATTAAAAGAATTTAAAGAACAATTTGGTGGAGTAACGAACTTATCTATTTAAACACCTCAGTTGGGGTTGTTTAACTTTAGA
>JBBRXW010000245.1:0-3855 GCA_038238295.1 Flavobacteriales bacterium
TAGAGCAGCTGATTTGTAATCAGCAGGTCGTGGGTTCGAGTCCCTCCGCCGGCTCAAAATAACCATCACTTTTTAGTGGTGGTTTTTTGTTTTAAACCACTTCCGTGAAATTCAGAACAAAAAAAATCCCCAACCTAAATTGGGGATATTAAATTTATAGTGATTATCCTTTCAGCCACGCTTCTTTGACCGCTTTCTTGCTCAAATCAGTAGCTTCAAATCCAACCTTCTCTTCACTTGGAAGTTTTGTTTTTCCGCTCAAAATCTTTTCTTTACCATCACGTCTTATTTTGACTGAAATCGGGTCGTCATTTTTCCACGATTGACTTGAGGTCACCATTTCATAAATATTGTCGAGATTGTAGGCTTTCTGATTCACCTCCAGCAACACATCACCACCTTTGATTCCCAATTCCGTAAAGAAAGAATTGAGCTCGATTCCCGGAACAACACTAATCTCCTTGGTTTTCTGATCGACAGTAATGTAGGGCGTTTGTCCTTTAATAAAGGGGTTCCCATGGCTGACGACTCCTTTTTTGGTCACGCCCATTTTTGCTAAAAACACATCATAGGGAATGGGCGTTTTCCCCGATACATAGGTCGTCAGAAACGCGCCGACTTCAGGATAGGTCAATTCGGTAATTTTGGCAAAAAGATCCTGATCATGAAAGGCTTTGTTGATGCCATATTCATTCGATAATTGCTGCATAAGGTCGAGGATGCCTTTGGTACCATTGCTTTTTTCACGGATAATGATATCGATACACATGCCAATCAACGCGCCTTTTTCATACACATTCAGGTACTGCGCCTTATAAGGTTCGACCAAAACATTTTCACTCATTGTAGTAAACGGCATCGTATCATCGAGGTTGGAAGCGTTCGAAATTTTCCCTGCAATACGCGTGTAGAAATCATCTTCCGAAATCAATCCCTGGTTGACTTGGAAAAGGTTCGCGAAATATTCAGTTACACCTTCATAGAGCCATAAATGTTGTGACATCTTTGGATGGATATAATCGAAATTCTGAATTTCATCCGAATGAATGGTCAACGGCGTTACAATATGGAAGAATTCATGCGATACCACATCTTTCAATTGTTCGCCCAGTTCTTCAACACCCATCACTTCTGGCATGACCACTGTAGTGGCGGTTGGATGTTCTAATGCTCCGAATCCTTTAGCGTCATCGCCTTTCTGGATGTCGGACAAGTAAATGAGGACACTGTATTTTTTCGTCGAATTGAATTTTCCTAGGAAATTCTTTTGCGCGGTCATCATCTTTTTCATGGCCGGAGTAATTCCTTCTGCAGTATGCACGCCATTCGGAGAATAGACGGCAATCAGGATTTCCATACCGTTGATGGTGAAAGTCGTATAATCCGGTTTGCCATACATAATGGGGTTCTCTACGAGTTCCGCATAACGGCTGGTGGTAAACACATCATTGGTAGTGCTCGGATCGGTATCTGTCATCGAAGTCGCACCCCAAAGCGTTGCCGGATGCGGGATGGTTACTTTATAAGGAATGTCTTTGTTGTTATCAATAAAACCGACAAAACACTGGGTGTTCAACAGGAAGTTTTTCCCGGCATCGATGTTACTGCCGACCGGAGAAAAGATCTCGTGCGTACTTTCGATGTCGTAGGTGTCATTCACCTGATAGGTAAAGGTGGCTATTTTTTGAGCATTGCTGATTTTCCAGGAATTGTCGTCCATTCTAGTGACCTCGAGATAAGCACCTTTTTTATCATAAGCCTTAAAATCTTCAATAAATCTTCCAAAGTCATCGGTAGAATAGGTGCCCGGAACTGTTTTAGGGAAGTGATAAACGATTTCTGAAGTGCTAATTTTTGGAGGGGTAACCGTCACCAAAACTTTGTCGTTGGCAACAGAATTTAAGTCGATCGTTACCTGAACCTGGTCTTTAGATTTCGACTGTCCCACTGCCGTGAAAGAGGTAAAAGCAGTAAGAAGAACAATGCAAATGGATATTTTTTTCATACAGTATTTTCATTTTTAAAATCGGTCTCCAAATGTATAAAATAGTTTTAAGTAACAATTTTATTTTAACGCTTTCAGTAAGAATCTAAAAGGTACAAAAAAACTCCTAGGGATTAGGAGTTAGTCAAATTTATTTTTGATGTAGTATTTACCATCGAGGTCATCGTCAAAATCGTCAATTTTAATTTGTTTAGGCTTTGGCTTCGCAGCGTTGGCTTTCTTTTTCCATATTTCGAATTTATCTGCGGTCAGTTTCTTTTTCATGATTTCAAGAACATCCTTCTCATCGATGCCAAGTTCCTTCTTGATAATTTCATACGGATTCCGTTCTTCCAGAGCCAAGGTGATAAGCCTTTCGTTTTGCTCCCAAGTCAATTCTATGCGTTTACTCTTTTTCATTCTTTGAAATTAATTCAGCTTTTTTTTATGGTACGATTGCTAATCCAATATTAATAAAAATTTCAATTACTTGCTACATTCGATATATCTTTTTTAATGAGCCCCGCCAATCAAGAAAGAATTTAAACAGTCGGACTATTTATTTCTTGGCTTCCAAAACGGAATCGCCAACAAACTTCGAATAACATGATGTTCGCGGGCGTCATGATGCGTATCAATGCCATAAACGATAGATTCTTTCGGCAACGATTTAAAAGTACCAAACAAACGATCCCATACCGAAAAGATATTTCCGTAATTGCTATCGGTGTAGGGCAATACGTAATGGTGATGCACCTTATGCATGTTCGGCGATACGAGGAAATAACTCAATACAGTATCGAGTTTTTTAGGCAGGGCAATATTCGCATGATTGAATTGAGTCGCGACCACCGACAAAGTCTGGTATAAAAAGACCAGCCACATTGGACTCCCAACGACGACCACTCCGAGCATTGTAAAGGCAAAACGCAACACGCTTTCGCCCGGATGATGGCGGTTGGCGGAAGTCGTATCGACCCAAGTATCGGTATGGTGAATCAGATGAAAGCGCCAAAACAAAGGGACTTTATGCTCAATAAGATGCACAAGATACGCGCCAATGAAATCCAATAGCAACAATCCGATAATGGTAAATAGTATAGTAGGCATTGGCGGCAACCACTGTAACAATCCAAAGTGATTTTCGACGGTCCAGTTCGCGGTTTTCAATAAAAGGAAAGCCAGTAAAAAATTAATAATAATGGTCGTCAGTGTAAAGAAAAAATTGACTCCGGCATGCTCCCATTTTCTATAAGTAAACCGAAACAACGGAAAAGCATTCTCAATCAACCAAAATACAGTAATGCCTGAAACCAAAATGAGACTTCGGTGCGAGGAAGGAATGGTAGAAAAATAATGAATGATTTCGTTCATAATAGGTATTTAGTTAGTAAATGTAAAGGTATAACAAATTGCTTCGCTGCGCTCGCAATGACGTCATGGCGACGACGAACGACGAAGCAATCTCAAACAATCACTCTAAATGTCAAATTAATCCTGCCACCACCACCGCTACTTTTCGGAACCTGATGCTTCCAAAACTGCTGCGTAGTGCCCTTCATTACCAACAAACTTCCTGCTTCTAAAACAATATTCCGTTTCAAAGGCAACGTATTATGCTTCAATTGAAAAGTCCTTGCCGCACCCAAACTCACCGAAGCAATGACTGGATTAATGCCCAATTCCTTTTCATTATCCGCATGCCAGCCATTACTATCCTTGCCATCGCGGTAATAGTTGAGCAAAACACTCGTAAAGGAAATAGCAGTAACTGCTTCCACCGCAAATTTTATTTTTTGCAAAGACAACGTCCACGGATGTGGTTGCATAGTAAGATTCGAATACGAATACGGCTTGCCATCATTTCCGAA
>JBBRXW010000246.1:0-3811 GCA_038238295.1 Flavobacteriales bacterium
AAACGAATTGAAAAAAAGCAAATGCTGGTTTTGCACAACAATGACTTCAAAATGGTGCGAATTCATGTGCACAAACATTTTTTTATCATCAATATTCTTAGAAACTTCGAGCAGCTTTGATAGCAAAACAGTATTGACATGCTTGTAGGTGAACGTCCCGAAATGGTCTACAAAGAAATTATTAATATTGACATACGGAATATACACCGTATTGACCGGATAGGTCGCCAGCGTATCGAAAGCAAAAAAATCAGTCTCAAAAACTTTGGTGTTATATTGCAAGTAACTGCCGAGATAATCCTCGTCGAATAATGGTGTTGGAACGAAAGTCGACAGGTTGTTTTCATGCAACACGACAATTTCATCATAGCCATCATTAAGCACCGCATTGTCCTTATAGGCTTCCGCGACAAGCGTTTCGATAGTGGTGGAGTCTGCATCAAAAGCCACTTCTTCCAAAGAAAGGATCTCGTGGTTCAGCGTATCAACACTACAGAAAGCCATGCCATGAAGCGACACCTGAATGGTCAGTTTGCGGTATTTTTTATCGGTGATGTTGGCGGTATTGACTAACATAAAACTACGTATTGTTGGAATTCTGTCGAACCGGACAAACTTACAATTTTTTTGAATTATTTTATTTTTTAGGAGCACAAACTTCGCACTTTTTTTGAAACAGGGTGCCCGCTGTTCGCTGCAATCTTTTTTGTTTTGAGAAAAGGCCGTATGCTCCGCTCGGGCTGACAGAACAAAAAAGGATTTCCACTGCCATCGGGGCTATAAGGAATGTTTGACTGTTCTTTGGAAGACACTACGACAACAAAGTATCCTGAAAAACTTTCCGCCTTTGCGCCTTTGCGAGCGGTAATTAAAAAAAACTTGCGTACTTTGCGGATAGAAAAATCTACAATGAATTCCAGTTCCTTTTACAGCATTCTCAGCAGAAACTTTCCATTTCAGCCCACGACGAAACAGGATATTTTCTTCCAGCAGATTGCGGAATTCATCACCAACGACAAACCCAACGAAATCTTCGTCCTGAAAGGGTATGCCGGAACCGGAAAAACTACCGTCATTGCTACGATTGTTAATCATCTGCCGGAGATTAAAAAAAAGTATGTGTTGCTCGCACCAACGGGCCGTGCCGCCAAAGTCATTGCCAATTACTCGCAGAAATCGGCCTTTACAATTCATAAGAAAATCTATTTCCCAAAGAAGAATTCCGGCGGCGGCATGAGCTTTACACTGCAACCCAACAAGCATACGAATACTTTTTTTATTGTCGATGAAGCGTCGATGATTTCGGATGCGAATCAAGAAAGCAAGCTCTATCAAAACGGTTCCTTGCTCGACGATTTGATATCCTATATCTATTCCGGAAGCGGCTGCAAAATGATTCTTTTGGGCGATACTGCGCAGTTGCCGCCGGTCAATCTGACGATTTCTCCCGCTTTGGATATTGCTACGTTGGGATTGCATTACAACAAAGAAGTCAAACATATTGAACTCGATGAAGTAATGCGGCAGGAAGAAAACTCTGGTATTTTAGCCAATGCGACGGAACTCCGCGAGTTGTTGAAAGGCGATTTCTTCGATACGTTTCAGTTTCAATTGAAAGGTTTTAATGACATCATCCGATTGACAGATGGTTACGATATTCAAGATGCCATTACTTCATCCTACGGCAAATACAGCATCGAAGACACGGCCTTTATCGTCCGCTCCAACAAAAGGGCGAATCAATACAACCAGCAGATTCGGATGAAAATCCTCGATAAGGAAAGCGACCTTTCTGCCGGCGATTATCTGATGGTCGTTAAGAATAATTATTTCTGGCTGAAGGAAACCGATGAAGCTGGATTTATTGCCAACGGTGACATCGTTGAAGTACTGCAAATTTTTAATATCAAGGAATTCTATGGATTTAAATTCGCCAATGTCAAAATCAGAATGATTGATTACCCGAACCAAAAACCTTTCGAAACGGTGCTGATGTTGAATACCTTGACCAGCGAATCTCCATCTTTAACCTACGAAGAATCGAATCGACTGTATGAAGAAGTGATGAAAGATTATGAAAATGAAACCACCAAATACAAGAAATTTCAAAAGGTAAAAGAGAACGAATATTTTAATGCGTTGCAAGTCAAATTCTCGTACGCGATTACGTGTCACAAATCGCAGGGCGGACAATGGGAAACGGTCTTCATCGAACAACCGTATTTGCCGGAGGGCATTGACCGGGAGTATATCCGCTGGCTCTATACGGCCATCACACGAGCCAAAGACAAATTGTATTTGATTGGATTCAAGGATGAAAACTTTGTTGAGGAATAAGACGCTAACTCCCGAAGCTAAGAAGTTGATTGCTATGCGAAACCCTAGCCCTGATGGCAGCGGGTATCCTTTTGTGCCATTTTTCGGCGCAAAAGATACGAGCGAACAGCAGGAATGTGCTCCTGAAATGCATTAAAAATAACTTTGCGCCTTTCCGTCTTTGCAGCAAAACCAAAACGCAGTACCTTAGCCATTCAGAAACTCAGATATGAAAATCATCGCCGTCATTCCCGCACGTTATGCTTCCACACGATTCCCCGCGAAACTGATGCAGGATTTGGGCGGAAAAACCGTGATTACCAGAACCTATGAAGCCGCAGTCGCTACCAATTTATTCGATGACGTTTTTGTCGTGACCGATTCTGAATTGATTTTTGATGAAATCGTAAACAATGGCGGCAAAGCCATCCGCAGCATCAAAGCCCACGAATCGGGCAGCGACCGAATTGCTGAAGCGGTCGAGAATTTAGAGGTTGATCTTGTCGTTAATGTGCAGGGTGATGAACCTTTTATTGATGCGGAATCTTTAGCGAAAGTCATCGAAGTATTCAGAAACGACTCTTCTAGCGCTATTGATTTAGCGTCATTGATGCGTGAAATTAAAGACGCAACCGAAATCAATAATCCGAATAATGTTAAAGTGGTTGTTGACCAGAACGGCATGGCACTTTATTTTTCACGGGCTGTGATTCCATATCCTCGGGAGCAAAATGTCGGTGTTCGTTATTTCCAGCACATCGGAATTTATGCGTTCCGAAAACAAGCCCTGTTAGATTTCTACCACCTGCCAATGAAATCTTTAGAAGCGTCCGAGAAACTGGAACAGCTGCGGTATCTCGAATTCGGCAAGCGTATCAAAATGGTTGAAACGACCCATAATAGCATCGGCATCGATACGCCGGAAGATTTGGAGAAGGCGAGACGCTTCTTAAAAAATTAAATTCCATTCCATAAAACCAGATTGAAAATGTTCTCGTAACTGTCATTATAAACTTTTAAATAATAATGAAATTATGAAAACACAAAAATTTTTATCTGCCGCAATGTTAACTGTTGCGCTGGTATTCGGAAGCACTTCTTTTGCACAAAAAACAGTAATGGTTGGTGGTGCAGCGATGTATCCTTCCAAAAATATTATTGAAAATGCGGTCAATTCTAAAGACCATACCACCTTGGTAGCAGCAGTGAAAGCCGCCGGATTAGTAGAAACCTTACAAGGAAAAGGACCATTCACCGTTTTTGCCCCAACAAATGCAGCGTTCGATAAATTACCAAAAGGAACAGTTGAAACTTTATTGAAACCAGAAAACATTAAAACTTTACAAACCATTTTGACGTATCATGTTGTGGCAGGAAAAATGAATTCCTCAGACATCGCCAAAGCTATCAAAGCAGGGAATGGTAAAGCGACTTTAAAAACAGTAAGTGGTGGAAAATTGACAGCCTGGATGAAAGGTAAAAATTTATACATCAC
>JBBRXW010000247.1:0-3805 GCA_038238295.1 Flavobacteriales bacterium
CCATGAATGACAATTCCGCCAAAATGCCCGATGTATAAACCTTTACCTACTTTGGTTCGGTACGAAATATCAAAACCATATTTGTATTTTAAGCGACGCAGCCAAATAAAGAAAAAATAGAACATCAAGCGGTTTTTCCTGCGATAGTATTGACAATATCTAAAAATGATGGTGTATTTCAATCCCGGAATAATATCAATAAAATATATGCGAAAGAACATCCAAAAAGAAAACGGTTTCCGGATTTCATAGCGCTGAAGATCATGAGCGAGTATGTGTTTCAATTCAGATTTTGTCATGCGAATGGATTCCAGTTTATTTTTTTAAAATTAATTGTATTTTTTGAGTCACTCTTCGGTATTGCTTGATGCAATTTTTCCGGAAAGCATAAGTCGCATCCTTGAAAATAATTGGCGGTTCAATCGCATTATCGTTCATCGTAACCTTGCTGATGATCTTATCGATGCGTCGGGTATGTTTTTCATTCCGTCCATAAGACCTCGCATACCAAGTGTGGTAAAGCATTTCATTCCCTCGATCATCTTTGACTAAGTTAGTGATTTGATCGTCATTAAAAGGAACAGTGGCCTCCAAAAACAAAAATTTTTTATGTTGTCTGCGCAACCAGAAGTAGAAACAATAATAGGGTTCAAAAATACTTTCGTTATTGTACTCACCCGGAAGTGTGCTCAAATCATCCTGAAATTCTCCTTGTTTTACAAATTGATGCTTTAAAACTTCTTTTTCATTCCAAATCGCCCGAATTTCCTTAAAATTAAGAATCGAAAAAAAGGTGTTAATTGCATGCGGGTTTTGAATACGGTGCGGAATAATCCCTCCATCGCGAACCCCCGCAACAGCGTAATTTTCGTTTTCCATACGCTTGATGCACGAAAAAACCAAATCGGAATCGATAAATAAAACATCCTCATCCACCATAATCAGCCAGTCAATGTTTTGGGTTTTGAGTTTGCGGAACATATAGCAAATACTATCCATTGCGTGCATTCCATTGCGCCCGTCGATGACGTATTTTGGAATTCCTTTCGGGAATAACCGGGCAGATTTCTGATATAAATCGAAATTTACAACCGTAGAAAGGATGGCAATAGTCTTACTCATTATTTCCTTTAATTTTATGCGCTCTCAAAAGTCCTCTTCGCAAAAAAGGAGCTTTAATATTTTTATCGTGAAGAAAAATCATATACCGATTGGAAGGATTTACTTCAAAATTATTTTTTTTCAGAACAGCGGTAAATTCCTTTTCATCCTGCTGTTTGTGATAGGTGCAAATGGCCATTTTTAAATCCCGGTTCGATTTTAAAAACGATTGTGCTCCCTCCAAAAAGTTCGCTTCTTCACCTTCGATATCCACTTTCAGGAAACTGATCTCGTTATTTTTTTTGGTGAAATTATCTAGTGAAACGGTGTTTTCAGAATCGGAATTAGATACAAATTTATTGCATATTTCAACTTTGTGACGCCAAGGACGGAATGTGGCTTCAAGGGCTTCAATCCATTCCGGGTCGTATTCGAACAGATAAATTTTAGAAGCCTTCTCGACATTACTCAACGAAAAATTCCCTTCCGCGGCACCGATGTCTGCTATAACATCAGTACTATTCAAAGTAAAATCTTTCGTCAAATACAAATGTGGTGAATTCGGATCCTGATCTAATAACAACCCATGATACAGGCTTTTGATTTGATTTTCCGAATAGGAACGTTTGAAGTAAAGGTGTTTATTTTCATGGAGCACATACCGTAAACCGGTGGTCTCATCCAAAGAAACAACAATGTCTTCCTTGCGGTATTGTTGCTGAAAATCATATGGAAAAACAGTAATTGGATTTGATTTAAGGTAATCTATCACTTCATTTTCTTCGCTAGTGGTATCGCTTTTAGCATCGTAGAACTGAATAATATCCGATTGCAATTTATCGAGAAAACGGTGATGCTTTTTCATTTCCATTTTCCAAACTATCCTTGATCTCCATCGATCAGGAAGGCATTTTTTAAGGATATTTTTTAGTAAAGATGGACTCATTGTATTAATTCGATAGTATCGTTTGAAAAGCTTTTATAATTCTCGATGAAGCCTCTTTCGGTGGATGCTGGTTGATTTTCTCGAACCAAAGCTGGGCGTTAGCAATCACATTGGAAGTCGTATCGGCTAACATTCCCTCTATTTTACCAGCCATTTCTTCCGCACTGTTCAACCAAAAAACTACCTCTTTATTGGGCATTGAGCGGAAATGAACATACTGATAACATTTATAGATATCCCAAGTCGGATCTAATTGCTTGGGCTGATTGTATTTTAAATAGCCACATGGTTTTTTATGGGAAATAAAATCGAATACTGTCGAAGAACCAATGGTAATTACCATTTCGCTGTGTTCCGCCACTGCTGCCAAAAGCACATCATCTTCTTTTGTTGGCAATATGGTATTCCATTCTGAGGAAATTGGTTTCCATAAAGGGTTAATGGGCACAATCTCATCCGCATATTTTTCGATTACCGCATCAAAACGGGTTGAAAAATCAACCGGACATTTCCTGAAAATCACACCCAGTTGATGTCCATTTTTGTTTAATTTCCGCACCGCCAATGCAATATCTTCGAGATATTTCGGATCGTCCGGGCTTGAAGTCACATCATTTCCTGAAAAGCAAAGGTATTTTTTTTGCGGATCCAAATGATACTGGGTACAAAAGGCATCTCGGGAAGGCACTATATTTTGCTGGAAATGCATTTCAAATTGCGGACTTCCAGTAACAAAAATCTGTTCGGATGTAATGTATGGGTAATAATATTGCAGCTCCTTTTTCATATAATCGCTCCACACTATATAATAATCCGTTTCGACTACCAAAGTGGCTTTCGGCAAATTGTCCCAGGAATAAATAAACGTTACTGTCGGAATTCCTAAATCCTGCGCGGCAAGAAGTGGCGCTACGGTTGTAATGTGCCGCTGATTGGTACAAAAGACCAACGCTGGATTTTCTTTTTTTAATGTATTTAAACATTCCTGATAATACGGCGTTTTTCGTTCCTGATTTCTGATCCGCTTTCGAATCTGCAGCAATCCTTTGTCTGAAGAATATAAAAAAGTCAACAGATTAACGGTATTGTTTTTAACAATCTGCTTTAAATTAGTATATGAAAAAGGAAAACGATACGATTCATACACTGCATCATTGGCTTTTTTGATGTTGAGATTCAATTCGACTTGGACTTTCGCTTTTTTACAAACGTCGGTAAAAGGATGGAGTTTCACGTTTTGAATCTTGATTTCAGGGTAACCCAAATCGTTCAAATCGAAAGGGGTGTTGTTCCAGAAAGTCACATCAAATCCTTCTGTTAGGCATTTTTCATAAAAGCCGGAGTATGCAAAGTTTCGCAAACCCACACCATCGGGCAACAGTATAAAAATCTTCTTGTTTTTCATTTCAAAAAACGGGGTGTTATTTATTTTTAATGTATAAAATTGGGCCGATCTTGGTCGCCATCGCCTTTAAAAATATACATCTTTTCATTCGTGTTTGTAAAAAAATGAATATCGATATTTTCTGCGACAAAAGGTTCAAAATAATTCGGAATGATATTCGGATCGCTTTCATCACGATGCTTAAATCCTAAATTTTCTAAAATTTTAGCATCGATGCCTTCGCAATAAAAATCAACATATTCATAGTGCTGCGACTCAATTAAATTTTGCAAAGGCGGTCCAATGTAATTCAAATCGTTTTCATTTCCTATAAAATCTACCATCCTAAGGACTTTAGTATTGTTGTGAATCAC
>JBBRXW010000248.1:0-3802 GCA_038238295.1 Flavobacteriales bacterium
GACATCAAAGCCAAAGTGCTCGACGATACTTTTACTACCGATTTAGGCGGCGAATCACGAGATTTCGTGGAGAGCAGTTCGAATACTACATTCGCTTTTGGTTTGGCTTTATTATTAATATTCCTGATTCTCGCGGCGCAGTTTGAAAGTTTCATCGATCCTTTTATCATTATTCTCACCGTTCCGATGGCGTTGGCGGGTGCGTTATTTTCGCTTTGGTTGTTCGACCAGACGTGGAATATCTTCAGCCAAATCGGAACAATAATGTTGATTGGACTCGTGACAAAAAATGGAATCCTGATTGTAGAATTTGCCAACCAATTGCGAGAACAGGGCAAGCCGAAACTGGAAGCAATTTTGGAAGCTTCCGAAGCCAGGTTACGCCCAATTCTAATGACGAGTTTGGCAATTTCGCTTGGTGCTTTACCAATTGCGCTGTCGCTCGGAGCCGCTTCCACCAGTAGAATTGGGATGGGAGTTGTCATTGTGGGCGGAACAATCTTCTCGTTAGTATTGACCTTATTCGTTATTCCGGCCATGTACCTGATGTGGTCGAAAGCGCGCAAACATTATCAGGAGTTTGATCATATTGATGACTATGCAAAAGAAAATAAATAATGAAATCGAAAATAATTTTACTGTTTCTGTTTGGCTTACTGAAAGGCACGGCGCAAGAAGTTTTGACACTTGAAAATGCAATCAGCATTGCACTCGAAAATAATTACGATATTAAAATCGCGAAGAACGATACCCGTATTAGCGAAACGAATGCGACCATTGGCAATGCCGGAATGCTGCCGTCGGTCAGTGCGAATGTAGTTGATAACAACAGCATCCAAAATACATCGCAAACCCGTCAGGATGGAACCGTCACGGAATTGAACGATGCCAAAAACAAAAACCTGAATTATGGTGTCAGTTTAGATTGGACCATTTTTGACGGCTTTCGAATGTTTGCCCGTCGCGACCAGCTTAATGCATTGCAGCAACTCAGCGAAGCGCAGCAGAAATCAGTAATCTTTAATAAAATCAGTGCCGTTACGACGACCTATTTCGATTTGGTGCAACAGCAACAGCAACTCGCTGCATTGGATTCGATGATTGTCATTTCGAAACAGCGGTTCGATCTGGCGCAAAATCGGTTCACCATTGGGAAAGCTTCGAAACTGGAAGTACTCAATGCACAAGTAGATCAGAATACCGATACGACAACACTTTTACGGCAGCGGGAATTGTATGCTAACACTAAAATCTTATTGAACCAGATTCTGGCAAGAACCGGCGTGAATGATTTTAAAGTCATCGATAACATTACTATAGATGATTCACTGCAACTGGCTCAATTGACCGAACTGGCAGCGAAACAAAATCCGGAGTTGCAGGCGCAGATCATCAGCAGTCAGGTGGCGGAATTGCAATTAAACCAAGTCAAAGGCGCACGTTATCCTACGTTGAAAGTCAATACCGGTTATAACTTCGCCGAAAGCCAATCGGGTTTGGGATTTACTTCAGAATCATCCGCGCGGGGATTTAATTATGGTTTTAGCGCTTCGATGAATCTGTTTGACGGGTTTAATCAAAATCGCAATGAGAAAGTCGCTAAAATTCAAATTGAAAACTCCAAGATTGCCATAGCACAACAAACGCTGGCTATGAATACCGAACTGGCCACCAACTATGAAACGTACCAAACCAACCTGCAGCTGATGGCGCTCGAGGAAAAAAACGAAGCCATTGCCCGGCAGAATTTAGACATTACGCTGGATAAATTCCGGATTGGTACCATTACTACTTTAGAATTCCGAACCGCGCAGCTGAACTATGTCAATGCTAAAGTACGCAACAGCAATGCGCAGTTTCAGGCCAAATTATCGGAAATCGCTTTGAAAGAATTGGCGGGAAATGTTCGTTTTTAAATTCTAAATTCAACGCAACGCAACTGCCCTAGCCCGGATAGCGCCGGTATCCTTTGCGAGGCACGAGCAAAGATAAAGGCAAAAGCCGGAATCAGCTCCTGAAAATAATTTAACGATCGCCGTCGGGCTTTTTGTAGTTCATATCGACATGTAGCAAATCATCGCGTTCGTTGGCATGATGGTGGCTCGAAACCGTCTTGATGAAATCTTTTTTGCTGCTTTCAAAAAACGCCTTGTCGCCGGTATTGAATTCCTTTCCGGGAATATCTTGCGGGCTTTTATGCACGACTTTGTGTGGATTGTCTTCGAAAGATTGGTTGCGCGGTTCCGGTGATGAATTTGGTACATTCCCATCTCCAGGCACTTTGTAGCCTTCTACATTTTTGTTGTGTTCCGGAGTTTCGTTGCTATTTTCCATGACGGTATTGATTTTTAGGTTGCCTTCAAAGTTATCGGGTTAGGCGTGGATTCGCGTTATAGAATTTTTGATGAATTTTATACTATTGAAAAGTGCGTTTCGGCTGATTTTCCTTTAAAGTTATTTTCTTTCCTTTCGGGACAATTACTATCTTTGCGACCGTATAAAAAAAATTGAAATGAAAATATCGTACAACTGGTTAAAACAATTCATCAAAATTGATTGGAAATCAGACGAAACAGCAGCTTTGCTGACCGATTTAGGCCTTGAGGTAGAAGTAGTGGAAAAATACCAGTCAGTTAAAGGCGGGCTCGAAGGCATTGTCGTGGGCCATGTTTTGACGTGTATACAGCATCCGAATGCGGATCGTCTGAAAGTAACTACGGTAGATTTGGGCGATGGCGTGCCGGTGCAGATTGTCTGTGGCGCGAGCAATATAGCCGCCGGACAGAAAGTACCTGTAGCTACGATAGGAACGACATTGTATGATAAAGACGGAGAATCTTTCGTCATTAAAAAAGGAAAAATCCGCGATCAGGAAAGCCACGGGATGATTTGTGCGGAAGATGAATTGGGCTTGGGAATGAACCATGACGGAATTATGGTTTTAGATGCCGGATTGAAACCGGGAACTTCGGTAGCGAAAGTATTTAAGATCGAGAACGACGAGATTTTTGAAATAGGTTTGACGCCAAACCGCGCCGATGCGATGAGTCATTTGGGAACTGCACGAGATTTGCGCGCTGGATTGATTCAAAGTGGCGTGAATGTCGAATTGATTACACCTTCTGTTAGTAATTTCAGGATTGATAAACGAACATTGAAGATCGATGTAAAAGTCGAAAATAACAAACTTGCACCACGATATTGCGGGGTAACGATTTCCGGAATCACAGTAAAACCTTCACCGGAATGGCTGCAAAACCGTTTGAAATCGATTGGACTGAACCCGAAGAATAATATCGTTGATGTAACGAATTATGTGCTGCACGAATTGGGACAACCGTTACATGCGTTTGACGCCTCCAAGATTAATGGGAAAATCGAGGTGAAAACATTGCCTTCGGGAACAAAATTTACCACACTCGACGATATCGAAAGAACCTTGCACGAAGAAGATTTGATGATCTGCGACGACAAAGGTCCGATGTGCATTGCCGGGGTTTTTGGTGGGAAGAATTCGGGAGTTACTGAAAACACAACGAATATTTTTTTAGAAAGCGCGTATTTCAATCCGGTGAGCATTCGAAAAACTGCGAAACGCCATACGTTGAGCACGGATGCGTCGTTCCGTTTTGAAAGAGGTATTGATCCGACGATTACCGAATATGCATTGAAACGCGCAGCCTTATTGATTCAGGAAGTTGCTGGTGGTGAAATTACTTCCGATGTCATTGATATCTATCCGAAGAAAATTGAAGATTTTCCGGTGTTTTTGAATTTTGCGAAAACTACAAAATTGATTGGC
>JBBRXW010000249.1:0-3772 GCA_038238295.1 Flavobacteriales bacterium
AAGTAGTGTTCTGCCCAGGCTGCAATCCTTCGAGCATCTGAAACGCCACCGGAGTCAGCGCATCGCCATCAAATTTGTTTTCATATAAAGAGAATTCCCCGCTCATCGTCAATTTCTTCTGACTCGCATAGGTAAAAGAGGTTCCAACACGGGTTTGCTTTAGCGTTTCCATTGCACCAATTTTGTTTTCTTTATTTTGAAATTCATAAAAGACATCCCAACTCGCATTCTGTGAAAATAAATAGGAAATCTTTGGCGCCAGCTGATACGCAGCAATGGTATAATTCCGTGCCGAGAAATTTTCTACACTCGCCGTCGAATGGACTGTTTTGGCCGAAAACCCAAAGAGCCAGAATTTTTGATACAAATGACTGTACTGCAATTGATGCGAACGGATCTTGTTTTCCTGGGAACCAATCGATAATAAATTTTTCGCCTTGTTGTTCAAATAGGTATAGGTCAAAGAATGAAGCTGTTTCCCGCGATTGAAGAAGAAACTATTCCTAAAATTCGTGTTCAATCCTAATAGGTTTTCATCGAAAATGCTAAACGGATTTAAATCGAAGTTATCGCCGTTACGCCTAATTTTTCGGTCAATCAAATACGTTGTTTGATTGTAGAAATGCGACACTACTTTCTTGAAATCATCTTCATTCTGCCATTGATTCGGATTGAATGTCGCCGATATCGAGAATTTATTCTGATGCGTTTTGATAAAAATTTGATTCGGTAAAAATATCCGGACATATTTCGCTTGGTCCGGAAATGGCGCGATTTCAAACTCCTGCAATTCCTGAATTCCATTATTGTTATAGTCGTTCCAGGCATACACTCCTTGTCCGGGTTCGACCTGCAAATACGTGAATTCTTGCTGTGCGATGGTTCCAGAGCTGGTTTCATAAGCGGTAGTTGTCTGAATCAGTTGATCGAAAAAACGATCGTTGAATAAAACCCTTGAGTTTAATGAAGGCTCATTCCCACGATTCGGGTCCACAAATTTTAAATTCCTATAATTCACGAAAACCGATAAATCACTTCGATCGTTTTGAATCAGTTTTGACTTCAAATAATACGATTGCGACGTATTGACCCGTTGCAAATTTCCGCTTTGTAAACTGTCATTCGTTCGATGCAAATAACCCAATTCCATAAATACCTTCGTGCTGTCGCCCCGACCTACAAACGCTCCATATTCTAAAAAGCGCTGGCTCAAAGCAGAAAGCAAATTGGTTGTTTTTATTTTTTCTTGATTGTCTTCCAGACGCAAGGAACTGCCAATCCAATTGTTATTGAAATGATACTTCACCCGCGTTTGATGGCGTACAAATTGTGAATTCGAAACCGTACCGTTGCTTTTCATAAAACTACTTCTATTTTGGATGTTCCATTGGTTGAGTTTGAACGCAGCGTTAATGCTGTGGCGGTTTCCATTGAAACTATTGGAGAAAGTCAGGTTTTCAAATTGATATGTCAATAATCCTTTTTCAGGTAAAAAAAAGTTCAAACCGCTAATCAAAAAACTTTGATTTCCGGAAACCAAGGATAAATTCCAGTCGCGATCGAATTCAATTGTATACAACCGCTCGATGGTGCGGAATTCCTTTTGCACAAATTGATAATTGGCAAAGGCATCAACGTTCCATTTCTTAGTGATTAGTCGTTGCTTGGCATTGATTTTTCCCGCCAAACCCTGATTATCATTGTCGTTTTTGGACGAGAATAAATTCAAATCAGTATTGCTGATAGCGCCTTCAAAATCAACTGTCGTTTTCTCCGATGTATTGTATTTCCCGAAAAGCGTCGCAATCTGTATTTTTGTAGGCGCAATCAAACGGATAATCGGCTCGTAATTTCCTTGCTTAAGGTTCCCAATCGGTGCCACATATTGGTATATTTTGCCAACTGCGGCCGCATTAGAAAGCACATAATTCCCCAAATTATTTCCAACCAAACTAAATTTTACATTATATAAAACATCTGTCGGATTGTTTGAATATTCGTAAACTTCTACAGCATCGATAAGGGTTTTTTTATACAACACTTTATTCTCTGAATAACTGTCGATATAAGCCGAAGGTGCCGTCATTAGAGTCGGATCATCACCGGCATTGACCAATATCTGCGCCTGATCCGAAGAAAGATTCTGTTGCAATGGCTGATTTTTCAAATCATTTTCAGAATAAAAATTAGCACCAAGGCTCCATTTTTCCCTTTCATGCGAGGCACCGAAATATGTCACAAACCGGCTGTAATTCCGATCCGAGAACTGGTATTCAATGTTGATTCGCATCTCCGAAGTAATCGGAAAGAGTGACGTAAAGATAATTTCGCCCGCATTATAATCAATGAGGTAGTCGTTGCTTTCGCCCCGTTTTAATAAAATCCCATTGACATAGACGCGCTCTGAACCTGAAATCACCAATATAAACAACTCGCCATTCGCACCACGCAACTTATATGGACCCTGATTGCCTTCCTGCCCGATGAAACTGCTTTTGGCATATTGCCCACGGACCAAAGCTGCCGAAGCAAATACGTTCGTAGCATTGCCTTCTTTGCCGAAATTGAAATTGGTCGATAAACCCTGAACTTTTTTATTGAAATTTAAAAACCGCGATTTTCGATTTTCAAGGAATAAATCCCCGGCACGGATGCTCCATTTATCGCTGAATAGTTCGATGAAAATCTGATCGAATTCATCAAGCTTTTGCGAATAACCACTATCCTGCAAAGGAATATTATTGTCCTGAATCGAAGCGCGCAGGCTCACTTTATCCGAAATTTTTCCCGTAATCTGCAAATCGAGATTCGAATTGACGACTGCATTTTGATTGTTGCCGACGGTAATGCCACGGGTGATGCTACCCGAAGTATTCAGCCCATCAAAGGGAACAAATTTTTTGAAAGGATCCCGTGAGACTTTATACAAATTATATTGTCCATTGTCACTTTTCACAACGCGACTGTCGTCGTAAATGCTGTAGGTTTTCGTTAAATAGTGCGGGAATTTTAAAAATCGAACCGTTAACGTGTCCGAAGAAAAAGGATAATTTTCTTTAAAAAGCAACGTACCTTTTTGGAAATCCATTTTATAATACGACGAGTCGATGGGCTGAGATTGGGCATCGAGCAATTTGAAGAAACTCGAATTGACGCTTACCGAATCGATGCGGATGGTATCGCGCGTGGCAACAATTTTTTTGGACCGATATGATGTGCGGATCTCTTGGGCGTGAAGTCCTGAAAAAAAGCCAATGAGCACCAAAAAGAATATTCTTTTCAACATACAGGAATATAACGTACAAGCAGTAAAAGTAGTATTAATTGCCTAATTGTCTTTTGTCACGATCTGCATCGTTTCCCGGCTAACCTGTTTTAGCAACACCACTTTGCTTTCTTCTACCATTTGTGCGGCTTTTTCGTTGAAATGACGAATCGTATACAACGATACATTTTCATTATACGACACTTTAAATTTCTTCGAAAGCAGGTTTTTCAATTCGTTGAAATTTCCGAATTTATCTTCAATGCACACTGAGAAACTAATCGCTGAATTTTGTATCAAACTCACTTTGATTTTAAATTGATGCAACAAAGCAAAAATTTCACTAATATTTTCCTCCATGATAAACGAAAAATCGATCGAAGACAACGACACCAGCAATTGATTTTTCTTGACAATAAAACACGGCAAATGCGGCTCCAAATCTACGCCTTTCGAAACGCTAGTGCCCGGAAGCAAAGGCTCGATAAACGACTTCACATACAACGG
>JBBRXW010000250.1:0-3748 GCA_038238295.1 Flavobacteriales bacterium
AACGAACATCCTATCATCAATAGGATTACAGGACAAGTTCGAATTATTCATTCCAGCGCAAGGGTTTTTTATAATTCGGAAGGTAAACCGGAATGCTTAAGCGGTACAGCACAAGACGTTACTAAAGAAAGAAAATTGCAGGAAGAATTAGAATTTAAGGTTCGCGAACGTACCGCTGAATTACGCTCTGTTAATACGGAGCTTGAAATCAACAACCAAGAGTTGCAACAGTTCGCGTATATTGCGTCGCATGATCTTCAAGAACCAGTGAGAAAAATTAGCGTGTTCACTCAAATGCTAGAAAGTTGTATAGCAACGGACGCTGCAAAAGCGCAGAACTATATCGACAAAATTAATAATTCGACCAAACGAATGACCACTTTAATAAAGGATGTACTCGGATTCTCTCAGCTAGCCGATACGTTCCGAGTTTTTGAGAAAGTCGATTTAAATCAAATCATCAGAAGTATTGTCACCGATTTCGATCTGACGATAGAACAGAAAAATGCCAAAATCATTTGCGAAGATTTGCCTGTGGTCGAAGCCATTCCGCTGCAGATGTCGCAGCTGTTCGGAAATCTGATCTCTAATGCGTTGAAATATAGTAAAGAATCGGTAAGTCCACAAATCATCATTCACAGCAGTGTACTTACAGAAAGTGATAAAAAGAAATATTCCTTGGAAAGCGTTCCGGAGTATTATAAAATTGAAGTCCGTGATAACGGTATCGGGTTTGAACAAAAATATGCCGAGCAAATTTTTAATATATTTCAAAGGCTCCATGGGAAAGACGAATTTGCCGGTACGGGTATCGGTTTAGCAATGTGCCGTAAGATATTACAAAATCATAACGGCGACATCCAAGCAACTTCAAAAGAAGGTGTTGGAAGTATTTTTACAATAATCATCCCGAGCAAACAACAGAAAAATCCTAAATAGTAGATTTAATATTAAATATTTTTTAGATTTACAATCAAATTCTCCCTAATGAAAACCGTTTTTTTAATTGATGATGACTTCGATGACCGCGAAATATTTGAGGAAACCTTACTTTCTTTAAATTTAGAGGTTGACTATGCTGAGGCGAAAAATGGTGCAGATGCACTCGAAAAGCTTAGGCAATCCGATTCTATAAAGCCAGATATCATTTTCCTAGATCTCAATATGCCCATTATGGATGGCCGTCAATTTTTGAAAGAAGTTAAAAGAGACGATGCCTTAAAGGATATTCCGGTAGTGATTTATTCTACTTCTTCAAATGAAACCGACAGACAGTTTGCAGCAGACTATCACGCGGCTTTATTCATGACCAAGCAATATTCGATACAATTACTTGGAATGGAAATGCGTCAAGCCATAGAAAGTTTTCTGTTCTAATAATCTCCGAAATATAAAAAACAGCTATTTATTTGCTACCAAAACACTTTAAAGTTTAAGACTCCAATCAATCCTTTGCAATCTTTGACTCAATGGCGTATTTTCCTTGCTGTTAAAACAAAAAAAATCCCAGCAATTGCTAGGATTTAAAAAGTTATTAAAGTCTATTCTAATGCGAAACCCACACTGACATTGACAACGATTTCCATTTCACCGGCAGCTAATGTTTCTCTTGCGGGGCCGCCTCCACTATCCATCGCCATGGTTTTCATTTCATACATCGGTCTCGGCGGATAATAGGTTTGAGTATTGTCTGAAATCGTGATTGCTTTTCCAACTTTCTGATTATTAAGCACCGAAACAAAATCCTCCGCTTTGGCCTTGGCATTTTTCATCGCTAACTTTCGCCCTTCAATTTGGAGCTGATCCATTTTCGAGGATTTGAATTCAACATTGTCAATACGATTGATTCCCAAATCAACCAAACCATCCATCAAGACATCATAACCATTCAAATCTTTCAGCAAAACGACTACTGTTTGCGTGGCGACGTAATAGTTTTTCTTTTTTTCATAATCGTAATTCGGATATAAGGTCACGCGTTGGGTTTGGTAATCGGCAGTGGCGATATTCATTTTTTTGATATACTTCAAAACCCCATCAATCTTCGTGTCATTTTCTTTCTTTACTTCGGTCGCTTTCGTGCCTTTCGTCTCGACAGAAATGGATATCGAAGCCTGATCTGGAACTACCTTTATTTTTCCTTCTCCGGAAACTGTAATCATTGGAATTTGTCGGATTTCCTGAGCTTGGAACGTGACAGTAAATAGCGTAAATAAAAATAAAGCGACTTTTTTCATATTGTTTAGATTTTTAAAATTTTGTTGCGTTTACCAAAAAGCAAGCCAGTTATAATTTGCCCATTTTAGCGAGGACGAAAAGCAATACAATCGGGATAGCCAGTAATACGACCATCAACGTATTTTCGGTCAGCATTTGCGGTTCCTTGACAATCGTAATCAGATAACCCCCTATAGCCCCGCCGAAATGCGCCGTGTGTCCGATGTTGTCGTTCTTCGCTTTCATTCCATAGATAGAATACAACAGATAACCAATTCCAAAAATATAGGCCGGAATTGGAATCGGAATAAAAAATAAAAACAAACTCATGTCCGGTTGTAGCAATATCGCCGAATATAATATCCCGGTGACAGCGCCAGAAGCTCCGATTGCGCGATAACTGTATTCGTCTTTATGAAAGAGTAAGGTTAGCAAGCTTCCGAAAATCAAACTGCCGAGATAAATAATCAAAAAAGTAAGGTTGTCAAAATACTGAATGACTACCGGCGCAAACATATACAGTGTAAACATATTGAAAAACAAATGCCCTAGATCGGCATGCAAAAAAGCAGCTGTAATCATTCGGATTTGCTCGCCGGCCCGAATACTTCCAATATGAAATTCGTATTTTCTAAAAAATGCCAAATCACTAAAACCTTTAAAACTGACAATGCAATTGATCGCAATAATGAGAAGTAAGACGGTATTCATAAAGGCGTTTTATTTTTTGTAAAAATAGAAATTGTTTCTGTAGCTTTTGTTAAATTGAGTGAAGTAAATCGGCTTAAACTGTATATTTGTAAAAATTTTAACTTAATGCAGTTTTTAATTTATCTTCTTTTATATCCGCTCATTTGGTTTATTTCGATACTTCCGTTTCGGTTGTTGTATTTGTTTTCGGATTGTATTTATGTAGTGGTCTATTACATCATTGGTTACCGCAAAAAAACCGTCCGTGAAAACTTAGCCATTGCCCTGCCTCATCTCAGCGCTGCCGAACGCCTGAAGATTGAAAAAAAATCCTACCACCACATGTGCGATATGTTTCTTGAAATGGTAAAAACAATGTCGATTACCGAAGCCGAAATCAACGACCGGTTCCGCTGTCTAAACTTAGATACTTTCCTCGATTTAGAAAAAAAAGGAAAGAGTATTGCTTTAATGTGCGCGCATTATGCCAGTTATGAATGGGTGATTTCGATGAACAACAAGATTACTTTTAGAGCCTACGCCATCTACAAAAGAATCAATAATGAGTATTTGGATAAGCTTATCCGCGACATTCGTTCTAAATTTAAAGCGACGCTGATTTCAACCAAACAGACGATCCCGACCATACGCGAAAACAATAAAACCAAACAATTAGGCATCTATGGATTTGCCAGCGATCAATCACCAAAAATTTCATCCGTTTTTCATTGGAATAAATTTATGGGCGTTGAAGTTCCCGTGCACACCGGTGCCGAAATGCTGGCCAAAAAATACGATATGAATGTGGTTTTTCTGTAAGTAAGAAAGATCAAACGGGGCT
>JBBRXW010000251.1:0-3728 GCA_038238295.1 Flavobacteriales bacterium
CCGCCCATAGGGTAAAATCCGCCTTCGAAATAGTGGCTCATTACCGAGCAATGCACCGGAAAGCAAGCGCGATTGGGAGATAATCCGTGATCCCCACATTGAATGTTCAGCACTGCTTTGACCAATGGATCTTTGACATGCCAGCCGACCACTTTTTTTAAAGGAAACAATGCAAATTTTCCGAAATGTTTGGTTCGGAAAGGAACGGTGATTTTTTGCCACCAGCCTTTTAATTTTGGAATCAGCTGGAGTTCATAGCTGACTCTTTCTACCAATGTCAGATATTCCCTGATATTTTTTGCTTCTTTAGGAAAACGAAGTGAAAGTGCATCTTTCAGGTTTTCGATTCCGGAAGGAAAATCGATGGTTTCGCCGTTGATAAGACAATGCTCGTATGCTTTTGGGTTCATTCTAAAAAAAACCATATCGTTGGCAATCCCTAATCCACGGTATAATTCGTTGGTGGACTGCCCTTCGCTTATTAAACCAACGTAATGAACACCCGGGCTGAACCGTTGTCCGTTGAGCGTAAAACTATGGCTCCAACCGCCAGGAACATAATGCTGTTCGAGTACGACGACTTTTTGTCCGGCACGTGCCAGGCAAATCGCAGTGGCTAATCCGCCTACTCCGGAACCGATAATTATAGTGTCAAATTCTTCCATCCTTTATTTGAAGTAAGGCTAAAATACAAAATGAAAAATAAGCTATACTGTATTTTAATGTTAATGTCTTTACGAATGGGGTGTTTCTTCGAACGCATCCCAAAAATCAAAATAATTGAACCATTGCAACGGGTATTTTTCAATCATTCCTTCTACACTTTCGGTATACGCTTTCAGCAAGGCTTTCTCGTCACGGTGCTTGACGTTAGATTCCTGAGTATACAAGTGATAATGGAGGTTGGGTTCTTTCATTACATACACAAAAACAACCGGGACTTTCAAACGGGAACCAATCAGGAATGGTCCTGCGGGAAACTTTGCGGCCTTACCTTGCAGTTCTTCGGTAAGCGATTTTACATCTCCGATATAGCGGTCACCGGTAAAACAAACCAATTCGTTTCTGGCCAAAGCAGCATTGATTTCAAAAATATGGGAAAGGTCTTCGCTGATGATAATAAACTTGACGGTCGATTTTTTAGAAATGCTTTCCAAGTAGTTTTTAATTGCCGAGTGTTCGAGATCACTGGTCACAAGATTGATTTGAAAATCGACATCGATTTCACTGAAAAAATGTTCGGCTATTTCAAAATTTCCCATATGGGCACTGATCAAAACGCCGCCTTTCTTTTCGGAAAGTAATCTTTTGAGGATTTCAACGCCTTCAAATTCGAAGGTAAACTTACTTTTCATCCCGGCTGCAATAGATACGCGGTCGAGAATGGTTTGTCCGAGCGTAAAATAACTCATGAAGACCATCCGTTTCGATTTGAGATAAGAATACCCTAACCGCTTTCGGAAATAATAAAAAGTAGATTGATTGCTTTTTTTAAGGAAGAGAAAATAGTAGAAGGCAACAAAATAGAGGATAAAATAAGCTCCGCGAATCCCTACTTTACGGATAAAAAAGACAAAGATTTTATAGCCAAGGACATTTCCTTTGGACTTGCCTTCCCATTTAGTCATTAATTGCTTTTCGCTTTTAACTTGTTTTCGATCAAATCATAAAAGCTTTGAAAAGAGGCAATCCCAACAAAATCAACTTCGACAAGTTTGACACCAAAGTTCGATTCGATGGAAACCACCAAATCAACATAGTCTAAACTGTCTAATCCTAAAGTGTCTTTCAGATTGGCGTCGGGCTGAATTTCATCTCCGTCAACTTCAAATTCATCCACTAAAAACCCGTTTATCTTTTCAATTATTTGCTCTTTATCCATGATATTATTTAAACTTTTTGACTACGAGAGCCGAATTAGTTCCACCGAATCCGAAGGAATTCGACAAAAATATATCAAATTTTCTATTTAACGTAGTTTTAACTAAATTTAATTTTTGAGAATCCTCATCCGGATTTTCCAAATTAATATTGGGAGCAATGAAATCATTTTGCATCATCAAAATTGAATAAATGACTTCGCTGGCACCAGCCATCCAGCATTCGTGACCTGTCATTGATTTGGTAGAACTCACATAGGGATTCTTTTCTCCAAAAACTTCAAAAATTGCTTTGGCTTCATTGCCATCTCCCACCGGAGTAGATGTTGCGTGCGCGTTGATATACTCGACATCGCTTGGATTGATGTTGGCATCTTGTATTGCTCTTTGCATTGCCATGGTTGGTCCTTCAACGTTCGGTGTTGAAATATGTCCACCGTTGGAAGAAAATCCGTAACCCACAACTTCGGCGATAATTGGTGCGCCTCGTTTCACTGCCGAATCGTAGCTTTCTAGAATCAATGTGGCTCCGCCGCCGCTTGGAATTAATCCGTCGCGTCCGGAGTCGAAAGGGCGGGAAGCTTTGCTTGGTTCACTTTCTCTTGGAGAAAAAACACCCAAACCGTCGAAACTGCTCATCGCATATTTATTGATTTCCTGAGCACCGCCGCAGATAATCATTTCTTGCAAACCGCTTTTAATTAAATGATAGCCCAATCCTATAGAATGGGAACCACTCGCGCAGGCCGCACTTACCGTCAGGTTGATGCCTCTTAATTTAAAAATAGTGGAAAGGTTCATCGTCACAGTGGAATTCATCGATTTAAAAATCGCTCCAGAGCCAATCAAAGCAGTATCTTTTTTTTCACGGATAATATCGGTAGCTTCAATAATGGATACAGAAACACTGTCGTTGCCGTATAAAATTCCCACCTCATTGGTGTCGAAAAAATCTTCAGGAATATTGGCATTTTTCAAAGCTTCAATAGTAGCCATATAGGCAAATTCTGTTTCCTGACCGACACTCATTCGTTGTCTTCTGGTCAGCAATGCTTTCAAGTCTGGTTTAGGAACTATCCCTGTCAATGCTGATTGAAACCCAAATTCTTTGCGTTCTTCATCGATACCGATACCCGATTTCCCTTGGTACAAAGACTCTTTAACTTCCTCTAATGACGTTCCGATACAGGAATAAATTCCCATTCCTGTGATGACCACTCTTTTATCCATGCGTGTTTAAGAGTATATTCCTCCGTTTATATTTATAATTTCACCCGTAATGTAACCTGCTTTTTTAGAAGCCAAAAAACTTACTAAATCGGCAACTTCTTCGGCTTCACCGAAACGATTGGCGGGAACCATTTTTATTAATTCTTTTTCATCTAAATCGCTGGTCATATCGGTTCTAATAAAACCCGGAGCGATGGCATTGACGGTAATATTACGTTTCGCCACTTCTTGAGCCAATGCTTTGGTGGCAGCGACAACAGCCCCTTTAGCAGCAGAATAATTGGTTTGTCCGGCGGTCCCTTTGACGCCAGAAACAGAAACCATATTGACAATCCGTCCGTATTTGTTGCGCAGCATTTTTTGAATGAAGAAATTAGTGACATTAAAAAAACCGTTAAGGCTGGTATTGACAACACTTGACCAATCTTCAGGGCTCATCCACATAAATAAACCGTCTTTGGTAATTCCGGCATTATTGACGATTACTTCGACGATTGCTTCTGGATTGGTTTCCTGCCATTGGGTCAAGACCTCTTTGACCTCCTCGAAATTGGCAACGTTAAATCGGATAATTTCACCTGATCCGCCAGCATTTTTGACCGCTTCCAGCGTTTGTTC
>JBBRXW010000252.1:0-3717 GCA_038238295.1 Flavobacteriales bacterium
AAACTGAAGAAAGTGCTGGTACGCGACCATCATCAGGATACGCTGGTATATATCGACCGCATCAACACCAGCCTGATTGGTTTCAAAAAACTGACTTCAGGCAATCTGCTTTTCGGTGATTTGCGCATGGACCATCTTTTCATGAAAATGAAAACCTATAAAGGCGAAAAAGACAACAACCTCAATCTCTTCATTGCCATTTTCGATGACGGAAAACCCTCATCTGGCAAATTTCTTATGCAATCGAAAAATGTCTACCTGACCAACAGCCGTTTTATGGAAATTGATGAGAACAGGGAAGTTCCGTTGGATATCGATTTCAAATATATTAATGCCGCAATTAGTGATTTCAAGATTCACGGATCTAATGTCACGACCAAAATCAACAAGATGTCTTTCCTTGATTACCGCGGCTTGTTTATCAAGAATTTGGCGTCTGACTTTACGTATACTAGAAAGAATATAGAACTGAAAAACCTCGATCTAACGACCAACCATTCGTCGTTTCGGGGCGACGTGAAGCTGAATTATATTCGTGAGGATTTTCAGGATTTCAACAACAAGGTTCATTTTGATATCAAAATTGGAAAAGCCTTTCTATCCACCAATGATGTTCGTTATTTTTACAAAGAAATGGGTGCCAACCAAAACTTCACACTCAAGGCACATATTACCGGAACACTGAATAATATTGTTGCGCACAACCTGCATCTAACCGATAGCAAGAATACCCAAATTGTCGGAAATGTCAATTTTAAAAATCTTTTTGGGAAAAACGAACAGCATTTCTATATGAAAGGGAGTTTTGATAAAATCGCATCCAATTATGACAATCTGGTGCGATTGCTTCCGAATGTACTTGGGAAAAAATTGCCGTCATCGCTAAAAAAAATCGGACAATTCAATCTTCGCGGGAAATCGGAAATTACGACTTCAACTATTTCGGCTGACTTTTACATGTCGACCGAGTTGGGTAATATTCAATCGAATTTGGTGATGTCTACTATCGACAACATCGATAACGCGAGCTATAAAGGCAACATTATCCTCGAAGAATTTAATATCGGTAGGTTTCTAGGCAGGAATGATGTAGAAAAAGTGACGTTGAACATCGATGTTGATGGCAAAGGATTTGTGCAGAAAAATCTCAATACTACTTTTTCCGGAGATATTTATAAGATTCGCTACAACGGCTATACGTATACAAAAATAATTGTTGATGGGAATTTCAAAAACCCAGTATTCAAAGGGAAATTGTTCGTTAATGACCCGAATCTTTTTCTTGATTTTAATGGCTTGGTGAATCTCAGCAAGAAAGACATCAATTACAATTTTCACATGAATGTTGATTATGCCAACCTCTATCGTTTGAATTTTGTCAGAAAAGATTCCGTGGCGGTTTTCAAAGGCGATATCGATTTGAATGTCAGTGGAACGAATCTCGACAATCTGAAAGGGGATATTCACTTTGCGGAAACGGCGTATGAAAATAAAAAGGATAAGTATTATTTTGATGATTTCTCGTTGCATTCGAGTTTTGATGAAAATAATGTCCGCACGATTTCTATAGAATCGCCAGATATTATTGAAGGAAAAGTGGTTGGGAAATTTCAAATCGGACTGCTTAAAAAAATGCTTGAGAATTCCGTCGGCAGCCTTTATGCTAATTATTCCCGCAATCCTATAAAGAAAGGGCAGTACCTCAAGTTTGATTTTATGATCTATAATAAAATCGTCGAAGTCTTCGATCCTGGAATTACCATTGGTAAAAACACCCACATTAAAGGAAGCATCGATTCCGATACCGATGATTTTAAATTCAATTTCGCTTCACCGAATATTGCAGCCTATAGTAATTCATTCGACAATATCAAGGTGGATATCGATAACAAGAATCCATTATTCAATACCTATATTTCACTAGATAGCATTAAAACTAAGCATTATAAAATCAGGGATTTCAGTCTGATTAATGTGACAACCAAGGATACGTTGTTTTTACGGACGGAATTTAAAGGTGGCGATGTGGGACAGGATTCGTATAATTTAAACCTCTACCACACGATCAACGCCGAGCATCAAAATGTTGTTGGCATTCAAAAATCGGAGCTCAATTTCAATGATTTTTTATGGTATCTGAATGAAAAAGACACCAATGACAACAAGATTGTTTTCGACAAGAAATTCAAGGATTTCCACATCGATAATATCCTGATGTCGCACGAAAACCAGAAAGTGCAACTCTCAGGCGATTTGAAAGAAGCGACGTATAAAGACCTTAATTTGACTTTCACGGAAGTGCATCTCGATAAATTTTTGCCTAGTCTGCATCGGTTTACGATCAATGGGAATCTAAATGGGAATATCAACTTAAAGCAAAACAACGCCATCTATCAACCGGCGGCTTCATTAAAAATCGACAGCCTGAAAGTAAACAATGTCGCTCTGGGTAAGATGAATCTCGATATCCGTGGAGATAATGCGTTTCAGAAATTTAATCTGACTTCTAAAATTGAGAATGAAAATATCGAATCATTTACCGCCGATGGTGTGCTCGAAGTCGTCAACCAGAAAACTAAAGTTGACCTTGATCTGAATTTCGATAATTTCAATCTGGGCGTTTTGGGTTCATTAGGTGGTGATGTCCTTTCCAATATCCGTGGTTTTGCCTCCGGGAAATCGAATATTGCCGGCGATGTCAACAATCTCGATATTAATGGGCGTTTGTTTATCAAAAATGCGGGGCTGGGCATACCGTATCTCAATATCGATTATGCGATTGAGGATGACGCGGTAGTCGATGTAACCGAAAAGAAATTCATCATCCGAAACGCCACAATTGAAGATACCAAATACAAAACAAAAGGAAAACTCAATGGCAGCATCGAGCATACCAATTTCTCGAACTGGAGACTCAACCTCGATCTGACATCAAGCCGTTTGCTCGCACTTGATACCAATGACAGTGAAGATGCGGCATATTTCGGTACGGCATTTATCGATGGGGAAGCTACGATTACTGGACCGACCGATGGTTTGTTCATCAAAGTGAATGCGAAATCGGAAAAAGGGACGACGATTAAAATCCCGATTAACGATGCGGAATCGAGTGGTGATAACAATTACATTCATTTTATTACTTCTAGTGAAAAATTCAACCTCAAGAAAGGAATAACGGAACCGGTCAATAATTACAGCGGATTGGAACTCGAATTCGATTTTGATATAACGCCTGATGCAGAAGTCGAAATTATACTCGATCGAAATTCAGGCCACGGGATGAAAGGAAAAGGGTATGGCTCGTTATTGTTTAAGATTAATACCTTGGGGAAATTCAATATGTGGGGCGATTTCCAAGCGTATGAAGGAACCTATAATTTCAAATACGGCGGAATCATTAATAAGTTGTTTACGATCAAAAAAGGCGGTTCGGTCACTTGGGAAGGCGACCCTATGCGGGCGAACTTGAATCTCGAAGCCATCTATAAAACCGCGGCGAATCCGGCGGTATTAATCGACAATCCTTCGTTCAATAAAAAAGTAGATGTAGAAGTGGTCATTGGATTGAAAGGCAATTTAAGCAGCCCTGAGCCTGATTTCAATATCAATTTTCCAACCGTGAGTTCGGTGTTGAAGTCGGAGATCCAGACCAAACTCGACGACAAAGATGTGCGGCAAAAACAAGCGTTGATTCTGCTGTCAACGGGTAGTTTTCTG
>JBBRXW010000253.1:0-3710 GCA_038238295.1 Flavobacteriales bacterium
CACTCCATCGGGCTCCTTTTATTTGCTTAATACGTTCAATTAATTCTGTATTCCTTTCAAATACTACCGCAATTCTTTTTTCTAATTTGTGGCGTACTAGTTTGGCTTCCCATCTCATGGCATGTAAATTTAATGATTTAAAGATAAAAAAAATCCTTACATAAGTAGGTTTCGATGTGTACTAATTTTTACTTTTGTGCCACAACACAACACACATTATGTATCAACTGCTCATTCGCCCGATGCTGTTCTGGTTTGATCCGGAAAAAGTACACTATTTTACCTTTGCATGGATTCGAAAACTCTCGAAAATACCAGGATTTATAGCACTTATTAAGAGGAGGTATGAAGTGAAAGACAGTCGATTGGAAACAGAGGTTTTTGGATTAAAATTTAAAAACCCGGTTGGCCTAGCAGCGGGATTCGATAAGGATGCGAAGTTATATCGGGAACTTTCTAATTTTGGATTTGGTTTCATCGAAATCGGTACCCTAACCCCAAAGCCGCAAGATGGAAATCCAAAAAAGCGTTTGTTTCGTTTGAAGGAAGATCAGGCAATCATCAACCGGATGGGTTTTAATAATGGGGGTGTCGATGCGGCAGCGTTGCGATTGCAGCAAAATAAAGGTGTTTTAATCGGTGGCAACATCGGCAAAAATAAAGTGACGTCCAATGAAAATGCGGCCTCAGATTATGTAATCTGTTTTGATGCTTTGTATGATGTGGTCGATTATTTTGTAGTCAATGTCAGCTCACCCAACACACCGAACCTTCGGGAATTACAGGAAAAAAAGCCATTGATGGCGTTGTTGCAAACACTACAGGGGAAAAATATCGCCAAACCTAAAGTAAAGCCGATACTTTTAAAGATAGCCCCAGACTTAACCAACGAACAATTATTAGACATCATTGATATTGTCAAAACCACTCAAATTGCTGGCGTCATTGCCACAAACACTACGATATCGAGGGAAGGCTTACACTCTAAAAACAAAAGTGAAACCGGTGGCTTATCCGGAAAACCACTAACGCAACGATCAACAGAAGTGATTCGTTTTCTCTATGAAAAAAGCAACAAAGCCTTTCCTATTATTGGAGTAGGTGGAATTCATTCGGCAGATGATGCCATCGAAAAATTGGAGGCCGGCGCTAGCCTAATACAACTTTATACAGGCTTCATCTATGAAGGTCCGGAGCTCGTCAAAGCCATTAATAAAAAGATTCTAGAACGATTGCACTAACGCGCACTGCACCAGAAAGCCAGTCAGCATCGCGATTCCAAAGCTTAGCAGCGTGCCAATCAGCACGTATTCGGTCAGTTTGCGATCTTTTGCCTCTTTCAAATCGCCAAAACGGAAAATCGACTTGGCGGCCAATAAAAATCCGATTGCTTCAAAATGCCCGGTGATAATAAAACAGAATACAAAGATCCGTTCGAGCATTCCAATATAATTGCCGGCGTTCTGCAGGGAATCATCTTTTTCATTTCGCTCTTCCGGTGTCCAAATAGAAATGCTGTTCTTGATCGTAATAGATGTCGGTTTTGTCAGTAAAAGTACGCCCGTAATGATAATCCAAGCGCGGTTGTCTATAACATAAAAAACGATTTCATGATGGTGATACCAAAAGGCGATTGCCAATAAAATCAGTAGATGCGCGATTTGGTCCGCAATAAACCAACGGCGTTTGGTGCTGTTTTTTTGAAAGTGTAGTTTTAGAAAATCAATGAATCCATGTGTCAATGCCAGCAACAATGCCCATTTCCCGAATGCCATTTCGCCCACCACTATCCAGGCTAAAATTCCGTGTAGTAATGTATGAAGATAAAGGAAGCTGCTTTTGTGCTGTTTATATTCCTTGTCTTTCACCCAACTGTTTGGTTGTAAAAGGAAATCTCCCAGCAGATGGGCCAAAAGTAATTTTACGAAGAGAATCATACTGCTACGGTTTTAATTTTTTGACGGTAATAATTTTCCAATTCCATGATCAGGTCATACTGCGCGCGCTTGCGTCTACGGCTGACCGCTGCCTGATTGATCTTGAGTTTTACACCTATTTCTTCCTGTGAAAGCGTCGGGTTTTCCATTTCCATTAAAATGAATTCAGCGGATTGCACCAGCCAGTTATTCATAAAAGTCTGGCTCAAACGCAGCATCAGATTGATTTCCTTATCGAAAGCGATGTTGCCGGTGTTGATGGCGAGCGTATTTTTTTGCTTTTTCAATTGCTCGAAAAGCTCCCCCGAACGCACGAATGCGCTTCCGTTGCTTTCCGAAATCTTCTCGGCATCGTAAGTTTTATCACCAAAACCGATGCTCATTCGGACGTCAAGCTTTGCCGTTTTCAAATAGGCTTTTATTTTTAACGCAATCAGCAACGCATTTTCAGAATCCGCTTCCAACTGAAATTCATCACCGCGATAAATTTCCCACTGCTTCGGGTTACTGCCATATGTGTTGAGAATAGCCTTCAAACCATCCATCCAGACGGTCGAAGATAGTTTTCTTGAGTTGATGATATCTCCGGTTATAATACTTATCATAGTCAAATGTATTAAATTAATTACCAAATTACGTAATACCCTATGTTATTACCGTATAACGTAATACTTATAATTATTACCAAATAACGTAATATTATCTATTATTACCAAATAATGTAATATATTTTTCGCTGGCATTTTTTGAGATACCTAAGAAAACGATTTCGTACAATAGATTTCTTTGTTATATTTGGCATTCTATGAAGCCAATCAAAATCATCGAATGTCCACGTGATGCCATGCAAGGGATCAAACCGTTTATTCCCACTGAGCGGAAAGTGCTGTACATTCAGTCGTTGCTGCGCGTTGGCTTCGACACCATCGATTTCGGTAGTTTCGTTTCTCCGAAAGCCATTCCTCAAATGCAGGATACCGCGGAGGTTTTGGCAGCACTCGATTTGTCGCAGACTAATAGTAAATTATTAGCGATAATTGCGAACACCCAAGGAGCAATCGCCGCAGCACAGCATCAACAAATCCATTATTTAGGGTTTCCGTTTTCGATATCCGAAAATTTCCAAATGCGGAACACCCATAAGACCATCGCCGAATCACTGGTGACGCTTCAGGAAATTTTAGACATCGCGGCTGCAAATGATAAAGAAGTGGTGGCGTATCTTTCGATGGGTTTCGGCAATCCGTATGGCGATCCGTGGAATGTTGAAATCGTCGGCGAATGGACAGAAAGGCTCTCCACGATGGGCGTCAAAATCCTATCGCTATCGGATACGGTGGGCAGTTCCACGCCGGAAGTGATTTCGTATTTGTTCTCGAACCTGATTCCAAAATACCCACAAATCGAATTTGGGGCCCACCTGCACACGACGCCGGATAAATGGCACGAGAAAATCGATGCGGCCTATCAAGCGGGTTGCCGCCGATACGATGGCGCAATCCAAGGATTTGGTGGCTGTCCGATGGCGACAGACAAGCTGACAGGCAACATGCCGACAGAGAAATTGCTGTCGTATTTCACGTCACAAAAGGAAAATACCAACACCAGCCCGATGAGTTTTGAGAGCTGCTATAATGAGGCTTCCAAGCTTTTTGGAGAGTTTCATTAATTTTTCTCATCCAAGAGCAATCAAGGGTAGGAGCTGTTTCCAGCTTTCCGCTCTATCTTTGCTCATGCTTCGCAAAGGATGCCGCTGCAAATCTGGGCTAGGGC
>JBBRXW010000254.1:0-3702 GCA_038238295.1 Flavobacteriales bacterium
GAAGGGTTCTGCATTTTCGTTTGATTTGAGTTTTAAAATTGGTGACGAGGAAATCAACCCGGAAGTTATTGGCGATGTTGATCTTACCATATTGAAAAGCAAAAAAGTATTGCTGATTGAAGACAACAAAATCAACCAGATGATTACCAAAAAAATGGTCGAGAATAAAGGGATGACCTGCGAGGTAATTGATAACGGTGAAGATGCCATCGAAGCCGTCAAGAATAATACCTACGATCTTGTGCTGATGGATGTTCACTTGCCAGGAATCAACGGAACAATTGCGACGCAAACTATCCGGACATTCGATAAGAAGACAAAAATCATTGCTTTGACCGCTATTTCATTGAATGAGAACCGAGAAATGCTATTGTCTTACGGAATGAACGATGTGATTACCAAACCTTTTGACCCGAATGATTTCTATCGAATCATCTGTGTCAACCTGGCCCAAAAGACTTAGTATTGCTGAATTAATTCTTTAATTAACTTGCGAACGAGCGGTTCCGCTTCTTTTGCCGCTTCCAGTACTTCGGCGTGCGTGATGGTATCGATACTGTCTTCGTTTCCCATATCGGTAATGACCGAAATTCCAAACGTTTCCATCTCCATATGGCGCGCGACAATCACTTCGGGAACAGTTGACATTCCAACACAATCTGCACCTAAAATTTTCACCATACGGTATTCCGAAATCGTTTCAAATGTGGGTCCTTGCAATCCCATGTAAATGCCGTCTTGAACAATAATATTTAAAGTTTTGGCAATCTCTTTGACTTTGGCAATCATCTTCTGGCTATACGGTTCACCCATATTCAAGAAACGTGGTCCAAAGCGATCATCATTTTTCCCACGCAGCGGATGTTCCGGCAGCATATTGATATGGTCTTTGATCAAGACGATGGAGCCCACATGATAATTGGCATTAACACCTCCCGAAGCATTTGAAACTACGAGTTTTTCTACTCCTAAATATTTCATTACGCGAACCGGAAACGTTACCTCTTTCATCGTGTAGCCTTCATAAAAATGAAAACGTCCCTGCATCGCCACTACTTTCTTAGTGCCAATCGTTCCAAAAACCAAAGCACCTTTGTGTCCTTCAACAGTAGAAACAGGAAAATTCGGGATTGTGTTGTAGGGCAACGTAAACTCGATTTTCATATCGTCGGTAAAACTGCCAAGTCCGGAGCCAAGAATTACGCCGTATTCCGGAGAAAAATTAGTTTTTGCTTTTATGAAATTAACGGTTTCCTGTACTTGTTCCCACATAATGATGAATGTATTTTAACTATTTATTTTTTCGATGTCTAGCATTAAATGCTGCCAAAAATAGCAATTAATATCAGAGTGCCGATAGTTTTGCCCGAAAACTCGATGTTATACAACTAAAAACTGGGGAAATGGAAAATGAATTTCCAATTTCCCCAGTCTTACAGACAGGACGAATTGTACTGGTTTATAAAAGGCTATAAGCCTTCAAAAAAATCCTCTATATCGGACTCTGATACTTTTTTGTGGTCAGTGTTTTTTTCATCTTCCTCTTCTGTATCCCATGATTTTCTTCCGAGATAGCGTTCCTCCTCAACTGAATACTGTGGGATTCCACTATAATTGGAATTAGAGTCATTCGAATTGTTTTCATTTTTATTTTCTAGAGAAGTTCCGCGTTCAGAACCCGTGTCATCTGTATTAAAATTAGAATATCGATTGGGATCCGTATCAGCAATTTTCGGCATCTTTCCCGGGGCAATGGTTTGGGTCGTTCGGTCACTATTGGAGCTGTGATTGGGATCGGAGTTAATAAATTCTTCTGCCTCAGGATGGTGGGCAACCTGATGACTATGATTGGTGTTTTCCATGATAAATTATTTTTAAAAGTGGTTATTACTACATCAATATTGTAAAATTATGCCATATTAAAAAAGCGACGGTTATGCTATTTTTAAATATCATTATAAAATTTACGGTTGCTGAATTATATAATTTTTCTACTGAATGCTATAATGCCGGATTGCAGAAATTGGTGGAATTTTACTGCGAATTTATCAAGAGCAATTAATTTAAAATTAAAAGAGCATGAGAGCAATATGGACAGGTGCTATAAGTTTTGGGTTGATTAATATCCCAGTCAAAATGTATTCGGCAATAGAGGAAAGTTCACTCGATCTCGACATGCTCGATAGCAAAGATCACTCGAATATCAAATTTATCCGTGTCAACGAAACCACCGGAAAGGAAGTCAAATTCGCCGATATCGTTAAAGGTTATAAGATTGATGATCAATATATTGTCCTTGAAGACGAAGATTTTGAAGCCGCCGACGCTGAAAAGACCAAAACGATTGATATCGTTAATTTTGTCGCCGAAAAGGAAATCGACAGTATCTATTACGAACAACCCTATTACTTAGAACCCGACAAGACAGGAATGAAAGCCTATGCGTTGCTCCGCGATGCACTACGAGATTCAAAAAAAGTCGGCGTCACCACTTTTGTCCTTCGAAATAAAGAAGGAATGGCAACCTTAAAACCATATGAAAATGTGATTGTTCTCAACAGAATCCGTTTTGCGCAGGAAATCCGAAGCACTTCCGAACTAAAATTGCCTACTGTACCTAAAACCAAAAGTCGCGAAACAGAAATGGCCAACAAACTCATTGAGCAGCTGACCGAAAAATTCGATATCTCCGAATTCAAAGATACCTATAGCGACAAATTGATGGCCATCATTAAAAACAAAGCAAAAGGAAAAAAACAACCGAAACCAAAAATGCAAGTCGTACACAAACAAAGTGATGACCTAATGAGCATGCTGAAAGCCAGCCTCGAGAGTAAAAAGAAATCCTCCTGATTATTTTCCGATAATCCATTTTTCAATGTTGATGCCTTTTCCGAGGACAGGTTTCCACAAATCGCCTTTTTTGGCAAGACGCTCCGGGATATTTTTTATCGTAAATTGGGAAGGCGACAACTCCTCATTGACTTCGTCCCATTCTAACGGAGTCGAAACCGTAGCACCCAGTTTCGGGCGTACAGAATATACAGAAGCCAGTGTCTGCCCTGCCCTATTTTGTAAGAAATCGATATAAATTTTTTCATTTCTTTTCTTGATCGCTCTTTCGATGCTGGTCGTTTCTGGCAATCTCGAATGTACTTCACGCGCCAACAGTTCGGCAAAAATCTTGACCGTGTCGTAATCGTATTTGGCCTGCAATGGAATATAAACATGGAGCCCGCTGGCACCAGAAGTCTTGCAGTAACATGCAGCATTCTTTTCATCCATAATTTCTTTTACGGTCAATGCCACGCGAACCACTTCTTTAAAATCATCTTTTCCCGGATCGATATCAATCACGACCCAATCGGGTTTCTCACTGTTTTTGATGGTTGAATTCCATGGATTTAATTCAATGCAACCCAAATTCGCCATATATAATAATGTTGCCTTGTCGTTGCAGATAAGATAGTCAATATCTTTTCCGTTCGATTCCGAATACATTTGTTGTGTCTTAATCCATGACGGTGATTTCTCAACATCAACATCTTTTTGATAAAAACTCGGGCCATGTATTCCGTTTGGAAAACGATTCATCGATTGCGGGCGATCTTTCAGATACGGCAATATAAATTTCGATATCGTATCATAATAATGAACAATATCGCCTTTGGTAATGCCATCTTCAGGGAAATAAATCTTATC
>JBBRXW010000255.1:0-3693 GCA_038238295.1 Flavobacteriales bacterium
ATTTTTATACTTGTCATCGCCGCTAGTTCTACAGCGGTTTTACTACTTTCTTGTGCGTTTTTTATAAAAGGTAGCAATACACTTTTCTATAAAATCAGGAAAGAAAGATAATATTCTACAAGCCAAACCACTACATAACAGATTGAGGCTGCCTAAGTAATCAAAGCGTCATTTTTAAATGCCCAATGATTTCAATGTAAATTTGATGTTGATGATAGAAAATCAGGAACCGGATTTCCAACAAGCGCAATAAAAAAAAAGCAAAACCAAGGAAATACCAGAACCAATGCGCTCTTTATATTTTTTGATTTGCAACACGGTTTGTTTTTATTCGATGTGAAAATTGATCGGATAATTATAAAGACAGCGTACAGGTTTACCATCTTTAGTTGCCGGCTGCCAGTTTTTGTTGAATAATTTCAGCACACGAACTGTTTCGCCTTTCATGGTTTCGATTTGATCGGCCTGATTGATTTTGTCTTCCTGCGTATCAATTTTCACAACATCGGTCTGGATATAGTCTTTAACACTGACATAAAAAGCTTTGATATCATTCATCGTTCCATCGGTACCGATAATGAAACTCGAAAAAATCGTAATCTTTTTATTCTTTATCGCCGGGGGAAATTTAAAATTATCGCTGATAAACATCGATAACGTGTAATTTCCTTCTTTCACCTGAGGTTTCACATCGACTTCAGTCGAACGATAGGTTTTCTCGTTTTCAACAGGAACGGCGGTTTCGGTAGATGCAATCTGTGCCGAAGCGCTAAGGGAAAAACCGAGTAAAAGGAGTACTAATTTTTTCATGATTTGCTGGTAAAGATTTCAAAAATAAAGAATTAATAGTTACCGATTAATTTTTTTTACTCTTTTTAGTCAACAATGTCAATCGAAAATTAGATTCCCAATAAAAAAGCACCAATACTGCTACCGGTGCTTTTTGTTATTTCTTATTGGAATATTATTTTACCAACTCGGCCTGGTTTCTAAAAACCAATTTACCATCGAAGGTATCAATCAGCACAATGCTGTCGGTAGCGATTTTTCCGGAGAGGATTTCCTTCGACAGTTCGTTGAGGATTTCTCTTTGTATCACTCGCTTGACTGGCCTTGCGCCAAACTGTGGATCGTAACCTTTATCAGAAAGATACGCAATCGCTTCCGGTGTGGCGTCTAGTGCAATGCCTTGTTGCGCCAGCATTTTGGTGACGCTTTTCAGTTGCAACCCGACAATCTGTGCAATATTGGCACTAGTCAAAGGCGTAAACATCACTATTTCATCAATTCGGTTGATGAATTCCGGACGCACCGTTTGTTTCAGCAAACCCAATACTTCAATTTTTGCCGCTTCAGTTGCTGCTTCTACACCGCCTTTCAAATTTTCGAATTTCTCTTGAATAATCTGGCTTCCCATATTGGAAGTCATGATAATGATCGTGTTTTTGAAATCCGCTAATCGACCTTTGTTATCCGTCAACCGTCCCTCATCGAGTACTTGCAACAAAATATTGAAAGTATCTGGATGTGCTTTTTCGATCTCATCCAAAAGAATCACAGAATACGGTTTTCTACGGACTGCTTCGGTCAATTGGCCGCCTTCATCGTAGCCGACATAACCCGGAGGAGCACCTACCAAACGGCTCACACTATGGCGTTCCTGATATTCACTCATATCGATACGGGTCATCGCATTCTCATCATCAAACAGGTATTCGGCCAGTGCTTTTGCCAATTCGGTTTTTCCGACACCAGTCGTTCCGAGAAAAAGAAAGGTGCCGACAGGTTTCTTCATGTCCTGCAAACCAGCGCGGCTTCTGCGAACCGCATCGCTGACGGCTTCAATTGCTTCCTCTTGGCCAACGACGCGTTTGTGCAATTCAGCTTCGAGTTTCAACAGCTTTTCACGTTCGCCTTGGAGCATTTTCATTACTGGAATGCCGGTCCATTTGGCAACGATTTCAGCAATGTCTTCGCGGGTCACTTCTTCTTTAATCAATGAAGTTCCGCTTTGGTTTTCGGCCAATTGTTTTTGCAAGTTATCGAGTTTTACCTGTGCTTCTTTGATTTTCCCGTAACGGATTTCGGCTACTTTTCCGTAATCACCATCACGCTCGGCACGTTCCGCTTCGTATTTGTAATCTTCGATTTCCGTTTTGATGGTTTGAATGCTATCTACGACATCTTTTTCCGATTTCCATTTGGCATAAATTTCATTGCGGTCTTCTTTAAGATTTGCGAGTTCCATGCCCAAACCTTTAAGTTTGCCTTCGTCATTTTCCCGTTTGATGGCTTCGATTTCTATTTCCAACTGCATGATTTTACGGTCGAGAACATCAAGTTCTTCGGGTTTCGAATTGATTTCCATGCGCAGTTTCGAAGCAGCTTCGTCCATCAAATCGATGGCTTTGTCAGGAAGAAAACGGTTGGTGATGTAACGTTGGGACAATTCTACTGCAGCTATAATTGCGTCGTCTTTGATTTGCACTTTGTGGTGCGTTTCGTATTTTTCTTTGATACCACGCAGAATCGAGATGGCGCTTTCGGTATCCGGTTCTTCGACCATAACCTTTTGGAAACGCCGTTCTAGTGCCTTGTCTTTTTCAAAATATTTCTGGTATTCATCTAAAGTAGTTGCTCCAATTGCACGCAATTCGCCACGTGCCAGTGCAGGTTTTAGAATGTTTGCGGCATCCATGGCACCTTCGCCACCGCCGGCTCCGACGAGTGTGTGGATTTCATCAATGAATAAAACGATATCGCCTTCGGCAGCGGTGACTTCTTTGACGACGGATTTCAAACGCTCTTCGAATTCTCCTTTATATTTGGCTCCGGCAATCAATGCTCCCATATCGAGTTAGAAAACAATTTTGTCCTTGAGGTTTTCCGGCACATCTCCGGCAACGATACGATGCGCCAAGCCTTCTGCTATAGCCGTTTTCCCCACTCCGGGCTCACCGACCAGCATCGGATTGTTTTTGGTTCTTCTCGTCAGAATCTGCAATACCCGACGGATTTCTTCGTCGCGCCCTATAACTGGATCGAGCTTGCCATTTTTAGCCAGTTCATTAAGATTCTTCGCGTATTTGTTCAGCGAATTATACGTTTCTTCCGCCGAAGCTGAGGTTACTCGTTCGCCTTTACGAAATTCCTCAATGGCGGCGCGCAGTGCTTTTTCGGTGACGCCCTGGTCTTTGAGGATTTGAGCGACTTTACTTTTGGAGGCGAAGATTGCCAGTATCAGATGTTCTACCGAAACGAAATCATCGTTCATTTTTTTGGCGATGATTTCGGCTTCGTTCAATGTGGTGTTGGTGGTTCTGGAAAGCATGATGTCACCACCCGAAACTTTAGGGAAACTCTCCAATGTACTGTCGAGAATTTGCAGAAACAGCGGTACATTAACGTTGAGTTTCTTGAGTAGGAAAGGAGCAGCATTTTCATCGACCTCAAAAATAGCCTTGAAAAGATGCTCGTTTTCTATTTGTTGATGTCCCAGACTTTGCGCCAATTGCTGGGATTGCTGTATCGCTTCCTGGGATTTGATAGTGAATTTATTGAGATTCATATTTTGGGAATTTATTTTGTTTTTAATAATTATCTTTGACCGCAAACCGTCAATAGTTGTTCCAGCGATAATAATAAGACAAAGTGTCTGAAATCAATGGGTTAGAGCGGACATAATGGCTTAAA
>JBBRXW010000256.1:0-3659 GCA_038238295.1 Flavobacteriales bacterium
AAGCATTGATCGTTCCTTTGATATAATAATGAAAAAGATTTTTACCAAACGAATTGCTGATATCGACTTTCCAACCACTACTTGTTTTAGTGCGGATTCCTGCCGCAAAAGAATTGTCGATGATGTTCGATGTGATTCTGGGAGTATAACCACCCGGATAGATGCTTTCTACCACTCTTTCTCCATCATTTCTAGTAAAAGCATACGCATCAGTATATCTGTAATTTCTGCCTCCAAAAGCATAGAATTCGGTTTTATTTGAAATGGGAACTGCCAAGTTTCCGAAGAAATTGAAACTTTGAATCGCGGCTTCCCCAAATCCTTTTCTAAAATCATAACCTGGGCGCAGCGTTTTATTTTTCTTCAAATATTCAGAAGTAAAATTGGCATAGCCTCCTTTTTCTCCAATGGCAACTCCATAATTCACACCTACTTTTACAGATTCACCATCGAGTTTTTTGTCTTTGGCATACGAATTTCCATTGCCATTTAAATCGAGATGATTGTCGTGTGTATTCACTGTACCATCTATAAATTCACCATCAGCATGCGGATTGAATGCGCCATAAGTCACGGCTCCGGTTAACGCATCGACGTTATCGTTCAATACTATATTGATGACACCAGCAATAGCATCTGAGCCGTATTGTGCAGAAGCACCGTCGCGTAAGATTTCGATTCGTTTGATGGCTGAAGCTGGAATAGCATTCAAATCGGTTCCGGTATTTCCGCGTCCTCTTGTTCCAAATAAATTGATTAAAGACGATTGGTGTCTTCTTTTACCATTGATTAAAACCAGCGTTTGATCAGGACCTAATCCTCTCAATGAAGCAGGATCAACGTGGTCTGCACCATCAGAACCAGATTGTTTGTTGGCATTAAAGGAAGGAGCAACGTATTGTAATAATTCATTGATTTCAATTTTACCACTTTGTGTAGTGATTTCTTTCATGTTGATTACATCGATGGGAACTGCGGAATTGACGACTGTCCTTTTCGAGTTCCGTGAACCAACGAGCTGAATTTCTTTCAACTCCTGCGCTCCGCTAGATAAGACAACATTAATCGTTGTACCTTCCGAAGCACTTTTTTCGACCGTCGCATACCCGATATAACTAAAACTCAAAACAGCCCCGTCTTTGACTTTGATGTTGTAGTTTCCGTCAAAATCAGAGGACGTTCCGTTCGAGGTTCCTTTCTCCTGCACATTCACTCCCGGAAGATTCGCCCCGGAACTATCTGTAATTCTCCCTGATATTTCTTTTTGAGAAAAAACAAATGAAAATTGCATCAGAAATAGTAATAATGTAATTTTTTTCATAATTAGCTGAGTTAGTTGATGTTTTTTGGTTTTACCGATTGCAATATAATATTTTTTTAACCTTAAAAAAGGAAGATGTTTAAAAAAATATTAACTACTTATCAAGAAATATAAACCTTATATTTGCGCACTTTTTAACGAATCAAAAATGGGTTAGCATCTAGTAGTTAACTGTAAAAATTATAGAATGAAAGCAGGAATTGTAGGATTACCTAATGTCGGAAAATCAACATTATTCAATTGTTTGTCGAATGCCAAGGCACAAAGTGCGAACTTTCCTTTTTGTACAATTGAGCCGAATATTGGCGTGGTCAGCGTACCGGATCCGAGAATTAATAAGCTCGAAGAATTAGTAAAGCCAGAGCGCGTACAAATGGCAACGGTTGATATTGTAGACATCGCCGGACTCGTAAAAGGCGCCAGCAAAGGAGAAGGTTTGGGTAACCAATTTCTTGGAAATATCCGAGAATGCAACGCCATTATTCATGTGTTGCGTTGTTTCGATAATGATAATATTGTTCACGTTGATGGAAATGTCAATCCAATCCGAGACAAAGAAACCATCGATATCGAACTACAATTAAAAGATCTCGAAACCGTTGAAAAACGCCTCGAAAAAGTCAATCGTGGTGCCAAAACCGGCAATAAGGAAGCACAGACCGAACAAGCATTACTAAACCGCATCCGCGAAGCGCTATTGCAGGCAAAATCGGCCAGAACGATCACTGCCAACAATTCAGACGAGGAAGTGTTGATGGAAGCGTTTCAATTAATCACTGCTAAACCGGTACTTTACGTGTGCAATGTCGACGAAGCTTCAGCCGTGAATGGAAACAAATACGTAGACCAAGTTCGCGAATTGGTCAAAAATGAAGACGCCGAAGTCATCGTACTTTCTGTCGGTGCCGAAGCAGATATCACGGAACTCGAAAGTTACGAAGAACGTCAGGTTTTCCTAGAAGACATGGGGCTTTCGGAGCCCGGCGCCTCGGTTTTAATCCGTGCCGCGTACAAACTATTGAAACAACAAACTTATTTCACTGCCGGAGTCAAAGAAGTCCGTGCCTGGACCATCAACATTGGCGCAACAGCACCACAGGCTGCAGGAGTAATTCATACCGATTTCGAGAAAGGATTCATTCGCGCCGAAGTTATCGCTTATGACGATTACGTGAGTTTCGGTTCAGAAGCAAAAGTAAAAGAAGCCGGGAAATTGCGTGTCGAAGGAAAAGAATATATCGTAAAGGATGGAGATGTAATGCATTTTAGGTTCAATGTATAAACCACCACTAACATTTCACAACCAAGAGCAAACCTGTAATTTATTTTACAGGTTTTTTTGCTTTTTAACTTTGCTTTGCGTTACTTTATAACCCCCAAACAAACAATTTTATTCATAATTAATTATGAAACTACAAAAACTACTAATCAACAAAAAAGAATTTGTCGCAGTTGCCAGTACATTCCAAAATGCTACTGATAAAAAATCTTTCAGCCATAAATTGCTGCGGAGTAAGTTCCACAGCCTAGGCCCAATTTCCCTGAATCTTCAAAATCTTTATTTTGAATGCTATTCCCAAACGATCACTACCACGACTTTATTTGAAGCTTGATAATGAATAAAATCCCACTCCATAAACACCTCAAGCGTCAAATCGATAAACACTTGTCGAAAGACTTACTCGCCGACCATCCCGAAATTGCAGCTTTTGTCGAGGCGGTCAACCAAACGTACCTCAATTACGAAAAAGACGCCGAATTGTTCGAGCAATCCGCCCGACTTAGCAATAAAGAATATTCCCAAATCAATAGAAAACTCAAAGAAGAACTCGACAAAAGAGTGTTCTTTCAGAACAAACTCATTGATGCTATCAAGCAGCTCAACGACGACGGAAAAAAACTCGAAGGCGATGACAACCTACTCGATTTGCTCCACATCCTTCATAAGGAAATCGAAATCAAAAAGGAATTTCAGGAACAACTCTACCTTTCCAAAGCCAATGCCGAGGAAGCCAATGAAGCCAAATCCGAATTTTTGTCGATCATGAGCCATGAAATCCGTACACCGCTCAATGCGATTATTGGACTCATTTACATCATGGAAAAGGAAAATTCGCTGCAGAGTTTCCACGAAAATATAGAAGTACTCAAACATTCCGCCCAGAATCTTTTTCTTCTAATCAACAACATCCTCGATTTCAGCAAAATTGAAGCAGGAAAAGTAGATATCGAAAAAATCCCGTTCAATCTCGTCGATCTCGTTCGACAGATTGCCCGTTCACTCGATGCCCGGGCTTCCGAGAATCTCAACACTATCGAAGTGATTGTCGACACCGAT
>JBBRXW010000257.1:0-3632 GCA_038238295.1 Flavobacteriales bacterium
GCTGAAATGACCAATGAGATCATCCAAAAGATCAAGAACAAAACGTGTCTTTTTATATATCATCCTTCGAGAAACTCCAATTTAGGAGGAAAGTTATTCGCATAATTCCTTTATTTTTTGAAAGGATGAACCGATAACAATTTAAGTATAAAAACGTTGACGCTTCAAATAGGTTTTGACCCGCGAATAAAAAAATATTTTTATTAAAAAAACTTGCAGGACAATAAACTTATTATTTATATTTGCACCTCAATAATGCGGAAGTAGCTCAGTTGGTAGAGCTCCAGCCTTCCAAGCTGGTTGTCGCGAGTTCGAGCCTCGTCTTCCGCTCTTTAAAAACCTCAAATGAAAGTTTGAGGTTTTTTGTTTTTTATACTCTCCGATATAATTTATTATTGTCCACCAAAAGAGATTGGCAATGAGTATTTTACCCTACAGGGAATGCCTCGTAAAATTCCTGGTTCCCAAAGCGGCGAATGGTATAATAATCTGGCAGCTTCCATATCTAATGTTGGATGAATACTCCTCACGATTCTTACATCACCCACTTGGCCATTCTTTTCAATTACAAAGCTTATAAAAACTTTACCGTGAACATTTGATAGGTTTTCCGGAATTATAAAATTTCTAGCGATATACTGGTAAAAAGCTTCAATACCATTTTTTGGTTTAGGTTTTACAACAGCTACTCTATATGGATATGAAATTCCTAATGAGTCGGTAGTTGTCCCTGATAGTAGTTTGCCGTTATCATATTCTTCAACAAAAGAAGTGTTTCTTGTTCTGTCAATTCCAACCCAAATACTGTCTTTCAGACCATTTATAAGTTTGCCATTACTTATTGTTTTTGCCTCTACGTCTTCCTCTTTATAGTAGCCATTTCCATCGATTACTTTTTGATTACAGTTTTCATCCCAAAATTGCATTATCATTAATAACCCGGTTTCTCTTTTCTCCTTTTCATTTATCAAATATTCACCAATCTCCTTTTTATCACCACTTTCATACCAACTGAAATAATTTCCTTTTGGAATTGATTCCTCATAATTAATGATCTTTTTTCTTTTCCCATTTTCATAAAAATAAGCAAATGCGCCGGTTTCTAATAAATAATCCCGGTTTTTGCTTTTTCCCATTTTCTGTATTTTACCTGAAATATAGTAATCTGTAAACAAATATTCCTCTTGAATGGTTCCGTAGTCTTTGATAATTCTTGTATAAACTGCTTTTTCAAAATCGGTTTGGACCGATAAAGAATCCAAATATATTTCTTTATCAAATGAAGTTTGACAAAGTGCGAAAAATGGAATTAATGAAGTAATGAAAATACAGAATGATTTCATCTAATAAAAATGTGTTCGTTATTGTTTACACTGCCACAGCGCCCTTAATATGCGGATGCGGATCATAATCCACCAACGTGAAATCTTCAAAAGTAAAGTCAAGGATATTTTTCACTTCCGGATTTAAGAGCATTTTTGGTAATGGTTTCAAATCGCGTGACAGCTGCAATTCCAATTGCTCGAAGTGATTGTTGTAGATGTGTGCATCGCCAAACGTATGGATGAATTCGCCTGGTTGCAAATTACAAACCTGTGCCATCATCAATACTAACAAAGCATACGATGCAATATTGAAAGGAACGCCCAGAAAAATATCAGCGCTTCTTTGGTAGAGCTGACACGATAATTTTCCGTCGGCAACATAAAACTGAAAGAAGGCATGACAGGGTGGTAAAGCCACTTTTCCGTTGGCCACATTCTCAGCAAAAGATTTGGTTGTATCGGGCAAAACCGAAGGATTCCAAGCTGAAATCAACATACGCCGGCTATTTGGATTGTTTTTTAAAGTTTCGATTAATTCCGTAATTTGATCGATGTCTTCATTATTCCAATTGCGCCATTGTCTGCCATATACGGGGCCTAAATCGCCATTTTCATCTGCCCATTCGTCCCAGATTTTAACGCCGTTTTCATTCAAATACCCAATATTCGTATCGCCCTTTAAGAACCAAAGCAGTTCATAAATTATCGATTTCAAATGCAGTTTTTTGGTGGTTACCATCGGAAAACCTTCATTCAAATCAAAACGCATCTGATAGCCAAAAACACTTTTGGTTCCGGTTCCGGTCCGATCGCCTTTTTGCGTGCCGTTGTCTAATACGTGTTTAACAAGGTCGTGGTATTGCTTCATTTTGTTTATTGCTTCTATTTTCTAGCTTTCTCTCTTCGAAATTTCATCTCGGATTTTCGCCGCTTTTTCATAATCTTCATCCTGCACTGCGCCTTCTAAAAGTTCATGCAATTCCGAAAGGCTATGTTTGGTATAGGTTTCGCCTGATTGGTTGGTTTCTTCCATGCCAAAAGTATCCGGAGTAGAAAGAATATTATCTAGATCATCGCTGTCTTTATTGGCCTCCATCGAATTGCTCTTCAGGTAAATCCCAGCCTTATCCAAAATGTTTTTATAGGTAAAAATGGGAGCAGAAAATCGCAACGCCAAAGCAATCGCGTCCGAAGTTCGGGCATCGATAATCTCTTCAATTTTATCGCGTTCACAAATGATGCTCGAATAAAAAACACCATCCACCAACTTGTGAATAATGACTTGCTTGACGACTATATCAAAACGTTCCGCAAAATTCTTGAACAAATCGTGGGTTAACGGACGTGGTGGTTTGATTTCCTTTTCTAAAGCAATGGCTATAGATTGCGCTTCGAAAGCTCCAATGACGATAGGTAATTTTCGCTCCCCGTCCACTTCATTCAAGATTAGAGCATACGCCCCATTTTGTGTTTGGCTGTACGAGATTCCCTTTATAGATAATTTAACTAAACTCATAATTGCAAAAGTACAACGAATTGATAGAACGTACCAAGATTTTTTTACGACAAAAATCAAAAAAAGGCTATCTAAACTAACTAATTCAGATAGCCTTTAACAGGCACAATTTAAAAAAAATTATGAGTTTTGCGCTTTAAAAGCTTTAAATTTTTCAATCAATTTAGGAACAATTTCAAAAGCGTCACCCACGACACCATAATCGGCTACCTTAAAGAAGGGCGCATCCGGATCGGAATTGATCACCACTTTCACTTTCGAGGAGTTGATTCCGGCAATATGCTGAATCGCTCCTGAGATTCCAATGGCAATATACAAGTTTGCTGCCACCGGTTTTCCAGTTTGCCCAACGTGCTCCCCGTGAGGCCTCCAACCTAAGTCCGAAACCGGTTTCGAACACGCTGTTGCCGCTCCCAAAACCGAAGCCAATTCTTCAATCATTCCCCAGTTTTCCGGACCTTTCATGCCTCGGCCAGCTGAAACTACAATGTCGGCATCGGCAATGGTTACTTTTCCGGATGATTTTTCGGCAGATTGTACTTTTACGCCAAAATCGTTGTCGCCAATCGTCGGGCTAAAATCTTCTTCTGTCAATGACGACGCATTTTCAAAGATGCCGTACGAGTTTTTTCCTAAACTCAATACTCTGACATCCGTATTAATTTCTGTGATATTGAACGCTTTGTTCGAGAACGCATGACGACGCACCTGAAATGGTTAAGTGCTCAGTGGTAATCCCACAACGTTATAAGAAAATACTGCATCTAAAGCCACAGCAACTAAGGGCGCCA
>JBBRXW010000258.1:0-3619 GCA_038238295.1 Flavobacteriales bacterium
CGTATACCTGACGTAATATTGGCGCCATTTTTTTAGAGATCGTTCCCATCACCATTAGCATGTCGGCCTGTCGTGGGGAAAAACTCACACGCTCCGAACCGAAACGGGCTAAATCATAGTGAGAAGCCATGGTGGCCATAAATTCGATGCCGCAGCACGAAGTTGCAAAAGGCAAAGGCCATAATGAATTGGCGCGCGCCATACCGACAACATCATTTAGTTTTGTAGCGAAGAAACCTTCACCAACAATACCTTCCGGCGGATCAACCATTGTTATTTTAGAATCGCTCATTTTTTTTAATTTGAATTATAAATTTGAATGGAAAATCGTTTTCAATTCAAAATTTAAAATATTTTATTCCCATTCCAAGGCTTTCTTCTTAATGATATAGAAAAAGCCAATTAAAAGCAACGCCATGAAAATGACCATCTTTACCATACCTTCGATGCCGAGACTTTTGAAGTTGATGGCCCATGGGTAAAGGAAAATTACCTCCACATCAAACAAAACGAAGAGAATGGCTACCAGAAAATATTTTACTGAAAAAGGAATACGGGCATTTCCTATGGATTCGATACCGCATTCGAAATTCTCATCTTTAATTTTAGAGGATCTTTTAGGGCCTAATTTTCCCGAGATGATGATGGTTCCTACTACAAATCCTACTGCCAATAGCGTTTGCATTACGATGGGAATATAGTCCAGTTGATTTGATTGTATCACGTGTAAATATTACTTTAAAAATTTCAACCACAAAGATAAGTGTCAATAATTAAATAGCAACGAAAAAGTAAAAATTCATAGTTACGCAAAGGTGGTATTTTCTAATTTTTATTGATTATAAATAAGAAGGTTTCGATCTGCTGAAGTTCGACTGAAATTGCGATTAGGATTGTAGTAAAACAAAAAAACGTCCCGATATTTCGGGACGTTTTTTAAACATTTTAGGCAACAAAAATAATTTATATTTTAGTCTTCAAGAGCTACTACCTGAGCAGCAACTTTACCTTTTCTTCCTTCTTCTTCTTCGTAACTTACTCGGTCACCTTCGCGAAGTTCTTCCGCTTTGATTCCTGATGCATGAACGAAAATGTCTTTTCCTGTTTCTTCGTCTGTAATGAATCCGTAACCTTTAGATTCATTGAAAAATTTAACTGTACCTGTACGCATTGTAATTGTAATAAAATTTATAATGGTGCAAATGTAATCTATAATATAATACGAAAGCTACCTAAATGTTAAATTTTCTTAAAAATTATTGATTCTCAACGTTTTCTAATTTTTTTTTGTAAAAAATTTATTTTAAATCCAATTTAATATATAATTCTTTTAATTGCGCTTCATCAATCGCCGAAGGGGCATCAATCATGACATCACGCCCAGAATTGTTTTTAGGAAAGGCAATAAAATCTCGGATGGTTTCTTGTCCACCTAAAATCGCTACCAATCGATCCAATCCAAAAGCTAAACCACCGTGTGGTGGCGCTCCAAATTGGAACGCATCCATCAAAAAACCAAATTGATTTTTGGCGTCTTCTTCAGTAAATCCTAAATATTTAAACATCAATTGCTGCGTTGCTTTGTCGTGAATACGGATTGAACCACCACCGATTTCATTTCCATTCAACACCATATCGTAGGCATTGGCGCGGACTTTCCCCGGATCGGTTTCCAATAATTTTATGTCTTCCGGTTTCGGCGATGTAAACGGATGGTGCATCGCATGCCATCTGCCACTTTCCTCATCGCGTTCCAGTAACGGAAAATCGACTACCCATAACGGGGCAAATTCTTCTGGGTTTCTCAATCCTAATCGCATCGCCAATTCCATTCGCAAAGCGCTGAGCTGCGTGCGGGTTTTATCGGCTGGTCCTGAAAGCACGAAAATCATATCGCCAGCTTTGGCTCCGGTTACGTCGGCCCAATTTTTTAAATCTTCTTGATCGTAGAATTTATCGACAGACGATTTGTAGGTACCGTCTTCATTGCATTTGGCGTATACCATTCCTGAAGCACCTACTTGCGGGCGTTTTACCCAATCAATAAGGGCATCGATTTCTTTTCGCGTCATGTCGCCGCATTTTGGAGCGGCGATTCCAACAACAAGTTCCGCAGAATTAAATACCCCGAAATCCTTATGTTTCGCTACAGCATTCAATTCACCGAATTCCATTCCGAAACGGATGTCCGGTTTGTCATTTCCGTAGGTTTTCATCGCGTGATCGTAGGTCATTCTTGGGAATGTATCGACTTCAATCCCTTTGAGGTCTTTCAATAAATGACGGGTCAATCCTTCAAACACCTTCAAAATGTCTTCCTGCTCTACGAACGCCATCTCGCAATCGATCTGTGTAAATTCCGGTTGTCGGTCGGCACGCAAATCTTCGTCACGAAAACATTTCACAATCTGGAAATATTTGTCCATTCCGCCCACCATCAGCAATTGCTTGAAGGTTTGTGGCGATTGCGGCAACGCATAAAATTGCCCTTCATTCATCCTTGAAGGAACCACGAAATCACGGGCACCTTCGGGTGTTGATTTGATTAAATACGGAGTTTCAATTTCACAAAAATCCAAATCCGATAAATATTTACGCACTTCCATGGCCACTTTGTGACGGAACAACAAGCTGTTCTTCACCGGATTTCTGCGGATATCAAGATACCGGTATTTCATACGAATGTCTTCGCCACCATCGGTCGTGTCTTCTATCGTAAACGGCGGCGTGAGGGAAGCGTTTAGAATTGTCATTTCAGAAACCAAAATTTCGATATCGCCAGTTGCCATGTTTTTGTTTTTGGCTTCACGCTCAATCACGGTGCCTTTCACCTGAATCACAAATTCTCTTCCCAAGGTTTTTGCCAATTCAAAAACAGATTTTTCTGTACGGCTTTCGTCGAACATGAGTTGTGTGATGCCGTAGCGGTCGCGTAAATCAACCCAATTCATAAATCCTTTGTCGCGCGATTTCTGCACCCAACCGGCAAGCGTAACTTCTGTATTAGTATGTGTGGCGTTAAGTTCGCCGCAGTTGTGACTTCTGTACATTGGAATAAAATTTTTGCAAAAGTAAAAAACAAAATGCAATAACCGATGCTAAACTTACAATCAAGTTGAAGATAACTTTTTGAAATGATTTCAGAAAAAAACTATATTTGACCTGCTAATTTTTTTTAAAGTTAAACCTATGAAAACTATTTTTAGTTTGCTGTTGACCGCATTACTTTCTGTTGTTGCAATTTCTCAAGAAAACATGACTTTTCAAGCGAAGATTGAGCGCAGAAACGGCGATGTACTTTTTATTAAAGACCACAAAAAAATCATTCAGGAAATAAACATTGACGACAAAGGGGTTTTTAAAAGTACGTTTCCAATTCAAGATGGTATGTATCAACTGTTCGACGGGAAAGAATATGCTTCGCTGTATTTAAAAAATGGATACTATTTAAAGATGACGATGGATGCCGCTTCTTTTGACGAAACCATCCATTTTGAAGGAAATGGGAAAGGCTCTGAAGAAAATAATTATTTGTGCGATGAAACCCGTTGGGACGCAAAATTCGATTTCGATCCGCTCTTGGCTCTGGATCAAGCGAATTTCAATACTGCGATGGAAG
>JBBRXW010000259.1:0-3597 GCA_038238295.1 Flavobacteriales bacterium
AAAAACCGCTAAAAGCGTATCTGTAGTGCTATTTTTCCCGAAGCTTCGCAGGGTTTCTACCCAAATGACCGGAAACATAATCAAGTTAATAATTGGGATGAAAAGCAGGATGGTCCACCACGTCGGGCGATTGATAATTTTCATCAATACAATCGAGTTGTAGATTGGTACCGCCGCTTCCCAGCGTTTTCTTCCGGCCGCTTCATACATTTTCCAGGTGCACAAAAAATGAACTACCTGAAGGATTAGGAAAAACACAAACCATTGTATTAGTGTCATACTATTTTTATTTAGTTATTTTTTTATTTAAAATTCAATACGTCTTTCATCGAAAAAACGCCTTTTTTTCCAGCAATCCACTCCGCTGCAATGACGGAACCCAAGGCAAAACCTTCGCGATTATGGGCAGTATGTTTGATTGCAATCGCATCGACATCAGAACTGTAACAAACTGTATGCGTCCCGGGAACATTTGCTATTCTTTTAGCATCAATCAAGATCTCGTCTTCCTTCACATTTTCCAAAGCCCAACTCGAGTAATCCGAATTATCGATAATATCTTTTGCCAGAGTAATCGCTGTTCCGCTTGGAGCATCTAGTTTTTGCGTGTGATGAATTTCCTCCATCGACACTTTATAATCTGTAAACTGCGCCATCATTTTTGCCAACTGGGCATTCAGTTCGAAAAAAATATTAACGCCCAAACTAAAATTTGAGCCGTAAAGAAACGCGCCGTTTTTATCGTGACACAACGCCACTATTTCGTCATATTTCGCCAACCAACCGGTGGTGCCTGACACTATTGGAACGTTAGTATGCAAACACTCAGAAATGTTACCCACTGCTGCATTAGGAATGCTAAAATCGATAGCGACATCTGCCAATTCCAATCCGTCAAAAGTGTTGGCACTTGATTTCCGCAATACGATTTCATGGCCACGCGACAGCGCCACCTGCTCGATGATCTTGCCCATTTTTCCGTATCCTAACAGCGCTATTTTCATTTGAATGTGTAATTTAAAGCGACACCAAAAGTAGGTTTCAGATAGCTTTGATCGGTATTCAAATCCGGCCGCAGCGACAAATTATCATTGACATTAAATTGTCCCAAATGCGCATCCACATTGGCATCTACGACATTCAAAACATAAAAAGCAAAAGATAATAAAAGAGAAAGATCCCTATTCCTGCGGTAGAATTTCTGTGCCGCAATCAATCGGGAATCGTCTAAGTAATCGTATTTTTCATCTGGAATTCCAGCTAGCCTTTTTTTATAAGCATCGCGGTAATCATGGTATTTGGTATTGTTGGTCGAATAAAAATAAAGCGACGTACCAATCGCACCATATACCAACGGAATTTTCCAGTATTTTTTATTGTAAGCTTGTCCCAAACCAGGAAGCATCGCAGAGTAAAAGGCCGCTTTCGCTGGTGCTAATGGATTAATTTCCTGACTTTTTACCGTGTCTTTGATAATGAGTTGGGCTTCGGGTTGCACCTGGCCATAAACCAAGCTATTTCCGCAGGCAATAAGAAGTAATAGTATGACGAACTGTTTATACACTATCCTTTTATCAATTTAATAATGCGGTTGAAATCTTCTTCAGAATGAAAGGGAATCGTGATTTTTCCTTTTCCGTTTCCGGCTAATTTAATATCGATAGCAGTACCTAAATGCACCGCCACGGCTTTCTTTTCTGCCTCTCCAATGGTAAAGCCGGCACTTTTCGCCACTTTTTTCGTTGCAGGTTTTAAGCTTTCTTGGTAGTTCTTTACCAACGCTTCGGTCTCGCGAACCGATAAATTCTGGCTGACAATCTTTTGGTAAATATCGGTCTGAACATCCTGGTCTTCAATATTAATAATCGCCCGGCCATGGCCCATACTAATAAATCCATCGCGGATGCCGGTTTGGATAATCGGATCTAATTTTAACAACCGCAAATAATTCGCAATGGTGGAGCGTTTTTTTCCAACGCGTTCGCTCATTTGTTCCTGCGTCAATTGAATTTCATCGATCAAACGCTGGTACGAAAGTGCAATCTCAATCGGGTCTAAATCGTGTCGCTGGATATTTTCTACCAACGCCATCTCCAATGATTCCTGATCGTTAGCAATCCGGATATACGCCGGAACGGTAGCCAATCCATTCATTTTCGAAGCCCGCAAACGGCGCTCACCCGAAATCAATTGGTATTTATTAAAATCTAATTTTCGTACAGTAATCGGCTGAATCACGCCCAATTCGCGGATCGAAACCGCCAATTCTTGCAACGATTCTTCATTAAAATTACTACGGGGTTGGAACGGATTAATTTCAATTGCATCAATTTCTAATTCAATAATATGACCGACCAATTTGTCGGCATTCTTATCGCTGACCGATTGAATGTTATTTTCAGGATCTTTCAACAATGCAGATAATCCTCTTCCTAATGCTTGTTTTTTTACTGCTTGTGACATATCTAAATGCTGTTTTTCTTAATAATCTCTTGTGCTAAATGAAGGTAGTTCGTGGCACCCTTGCTCGTGGCGTCGTAATTGATAATGCTTTCACCAAAACTCGGTGCTTCACTCAACTTCACATTGCGCTGAATAATGGTCGTAAACACCATATCGTTGAAATGCTTCTGCACTTCTTCAACCACCTGATTCGACAAACGCAAACGTGAGTCAAACATCGTCAGCAACAATCCTTCAATATCCAAATCCGGATTGTGAATTTTCTGAACACTCTTAATTGTATTCAACAATTTTCCCAAACCTTCCAACGCATAATATTCACATTGAATTGGGATAATTACCGAATCGGAAGCCGTCAACGCATTCAAAGTCAACAGCCCTAATGACGGCGCACAATCAATCAAAATATAATCATACTGGTCTTTAATGTCCGCCAATGCTTGCTTCAGCATGTATTCGCGCTGCTCTTTATCAACGAGTTCAATCTCAATCGCCACCAAATCAATATGTGCGGGAATCACCCAAACATTAGGCGCGGTCGATGGTATGATCGCTTCCTGAGGCAGATTGCTATGCTCGAGTACCTGATAGGTGCCGATGGCAATGTTGTCTATATCGATGCCTAGCCCTGAACTCGCATTGGCTTGTGGATCGGCATCAATCAACAACACTTTTTTCTCTAAAACACCCAACGAAGCCGCCAAATTCACTGAAGTGGTCGTTTTTCCAACACCACCTTTCTGGTTGGCAATAGCAATGATTTTACCCATTTATTTTTTCAAATTTTGAGTCGTAAAAATACAATAAATTATGGGCTTTTCAAGGCTTATTTGTTAACAAAAGTTAATAAACTGAACTTGAAAGTAATACCTTTAGTAATGAGGTTTCCATCGCGATTTGACAAAACGATGAGGAGCTGTTTCCCGCTTTCCGCTATATCTTTTACTTCATTGCATTTCGTAAAAGGATACCGCTGCAATCGGGGCTAGGGCATTCGTCATTCCGGAACCACCGTTGCGCTGCTAGAGTTCGTGGTGGAAATCGGAGCGTTTCTCGCCATTTCTGCGGAGCAAGTTATTAAAAAAAAAGGTTTTCAAAAACTAAAAAACCAACGATGAGTTTTAGCAGCTGTTA